>DASWDC010000050.1:0-7390 GCA_036395655.1 Actinomycetota bacterium
CGTAGTCTTCGATCCGAGTCATGCCGCTGACCGTACCACCCCGCGCGGGCGCTCCTCGGGACCGATCGGCGGGAGAAACGCGTCGCGGCGGTCAGGCCTCCACCAACTGGACGCGCATGCGTTCCAAGGCGCGCCGCAACAGCCGCGAGACGTGCATCTGGGACATGCTCATCCGCTCGGCGATCTCGTCCTGGGTGAGGTCGTCGACGTAGCGCAGCAGCACGATGCGCCGCTCCCGCTCCGGCAGCCGCTCGACCAGCTCCGGGAGGATCAGCAGGTTCTCCAGCTCCTCGCTGGAGGAGCGGTCCTCCAGGAAGTCGCCGAGGACCGCGTCGCCGTCCTCGCCGGCAGGCTGGTCCAGCGACGGCGCCGACCGGGTCCGTGCCACCTCGATCGCCTCCAAGACCTCCTCCTCGCTGGTGCCGAGATGTTCGGCCAGCTCGGCGACGGTCGGGGAGTGGCCAAGCTGCTGCGGCAGCTGGTCGACCGCCCGGCACAGCCGCAACGCCAGGTCCTTGGTGCCGCGCGGCACCCGCAGCCGCCAGCTCGCATCGCGCAGGTGGCGCTTGATCTCGCCGATCACGGTCGCGATCGCGTAGGGGATGAACGGGTTGCTGCGCTGCGGCTCGTAGCGGTCAACCGCCTTGACCAGCCCGAGCCGGGCGACCTGGCGGAGGTCCTCCAGCGGCACCGAGCGGTTGCCGCGGTAGCGGTCAGCCAGCCGGTCGGCCAGGCCGAGATACGACAGGATGATCCGTTCGCGCAGATCGGGGTCCCGGTGCTTCGCGTATTCCTTGAACCACCGCTCGACCCGCTGCACGGCTGCCTCGTCGTCCGGCCGGACCTCCAGGTCATCGACCTGGAGAACCTGGAGCAAGGGGTCAGACACGACCGGATCGCTCCGCTTGCCGCCATTCACGCCACTGCCTACGAACACCATAACGCTACCTCTGAGCTGCGGGAATCCTGGCCCTCGGGTTCAGGGCGGGCCCTGCGCGGTCGCTTCCGCCTTACGGTGCGATCGTTTCCGGGAAGGAGATGGCTAAACGCACCAATCCCGCTGCCGCGCCGCGGCAGCGGTGCCCGGGGTCGGTGCCGGAGGAGGGGATCGAACCCTCATGTCCTTGCGGACCCAACGCTTTTAAGGCGTGGCTGTCTACCAGTTGCAGCACTCCGGCGAGGTGCGAGCAGGAGCCTACGCTACGTCATCCCTGCGCGAGGAGGCGAGGGGCTGGCGGCGCTGCTGCGTCAGGCGGCGGGCGAACCACCAGACGATCGCGACCACGATCAGGCCGGCGACCATGTAGCTCACCGGGTGCATCCAGCGTTCGACCTTCTGCCACTGGCTGCCGAGGGCGTAGCCCACGGCGGTCAGCGCGAAAGTCCACGGCAGCGACCCCGCGAGGGTGTAGACGCTGAAGCGGCCGAAGCGCATCCGGGCGACCCCCGCCGGGAGGCTGACGAAGGTGCGGACCACCGGCAGCAGGCGGGAGACGAACACCGCGGCCTCGCCGTGGCGCTGGAACCAGACCTCGGCGCGGTCGACCTCATGCGGGCGGAGCAGGATGTAGCGGCCGAAGTGGTCGATCAGCGGACGGCCGCCGCGGTAGCCGACCGCCCAGGCGATCCAGGAGCCGACCAGGTTGCCGGCGGCGCCGAGCAGGGCGACGGTGACGAAGTCGAGGTGGCGGCCCTGCTGGCCGAGGCTGGCGAGGAAGGCGGCGTTGGCGAGGGCGCCGCCGAACAGCATGGTGACTTCGCTGGGGATCGGGATGCAGGCCGATTCCGCCACCATCAGCACGAACACCGCCAGGTAGCCGTACTGCAGGACTTGGTGGGTGATCAGGTGTTCCACGCGGTCTCCCGACGGTGACGGGCATGACTGGCACGTTCCAGGCCAGGATGGCGCATCCTACCTCGATTCAGCATGAGCGCCCCGTGAGCGTTACCTGAATGTTGGTGGAGGGCGTGGGCGCTACCGGCTCCAGTGGCTCTCGCCGAGCAGGTAGGCGGCGGCGAGGCTCTCCAGGCCCGGGTCGAGCGGTTCGCCTTCGCCGGGTTCGGTCACCGAGACCGAGATGGTGCGGGCGGCGTACCGCGGCAGGCTGGCAATCCCCGCGCCCTCCAGCTGAATCGCCTCCGGGTCGGAGGGGTCGGCCGTGACGGTGTAGCTGGCGCGCGGCTCCACGCCCCGGGAGTGGAACAGCTTGAGCAGGTCGTGGTCCTCATTCTCGAAGCGGAGGATCCGGACAAGACTGCCGGCGGTGACACTGGTCAGGGGCACACCAGGCAGGCGCGGGTAGTCGCCGATGGGATGGCCGTGGGGGCAGGTCTTGGCCTCGCCGATCATGGTCAGCATGCGCTGTTCGAGGCTCTCGGTGACGCCCATCTCGAAGGTCTGGGCCTCCTCGTGGACCTCGTCCCAGGAGACGCCCATGACCTTGACCAGGAAGGCCTCGACCAGACGGTGGCGGCTGACGACGTGCTTGGCGACCTGCTCGCCCTCGTCGGTGAGGGTGATCTGCTTGCCCTTGCCGGGGCCACGGCGGACCAGGCCGTCCCGTTCCAGGCGGCGCAGCATCTCGGTCACGCTGGGCGGGGAGACCTGCATCGCCCGTGAGACGTTGGCGGGGGTCGGCTCGATCCCCGCCTCCCCGAGCCAGTAGAGCGACTCGAGGTATTCCTGCACCGCTTCGGTCATCGCCATGGTTGCATGGTACCGGGCGGCCGGGACGGGATGCGGGGTCCTGAGGGCTCGGCTACCATGCGCCACCGTGCGATTCCGACCTGTTTCCATCCGCATCGGCGGGCTGCCGGCCGTCCTGGTCCTGAGCGCCGCCCTGGCCCTTGCCGGCGCGGGCTGCGGCTCCAGCCCGTCGCAGGACAAAGCCGCGACGACCCCGCCGGTCAGCGGCGTCCACGACGTGGAGGCCCGTTCGCTGCGGTTCAGCCCGCCGGCCATCCAGGTCCCGGCCGGGACCACGGTCAGCTGGCATTTCGACGACGGCGCGGTGCCCCACAACGTCACCGGCAAGGGCTTCGCCTCGCCGAACCTCAAGCAGACCACCTGGAGCCACCGGTTCGCCGCCGCTGGGGCCTTCACCTACCGCTGCACCCTGCACGCCAACATGGTCGGCAGGGTGGTGGTGACCGCCCAGTGAGCCCTCGATGAGCGAGTCCCCGCGCGAGCCCTTGAGCGAGCGCCTGCTCGCGCTCGGGGAGCCGTACCTGCGGCGGCAGCTCGACCACCCGACGGTGCGGGGGATCGGCGCGGGCGACCTGGACGAGCCGCGCTTCCGCGCCTGGCTGGTGCAGGACTACCGCTTCCTGCTCGACTACGTCCGGCTGTTCGCGCTGGCCGCGGCGCGGGCGCCCGACCAGGAGGCGCTCAGCCGGCTGGTCGACCTGGCCCACTCGACGCTGCACCAGGAGCTGTCCCTGCACCGCTCCTACGCGGCCCAGTTCGGCATCGCCGAGGCCGACCTGGAGCACGCCCCCAAGTCACGCACCTGCGCCGCCTACACCGACTTCCTGCTGCGCACCGCCGCCACGGCCGACTTCGCCGAGACCGTCGCCGCGCTCCTGCCGTGTCTGTGGGGCTACTCCGAGATCGGGCGGGCGCTGGCCGCCGCCGGCGCCCCCGCCGAGCCGCGCTACCGCCAGTGGGTGGAGGCCTACGCCGACCCCGCCTTCGCCGAGCTGGCCGCCTGGTGCGCCACGCTGCTGGACCGGGTCACCGAGGGCGCCGGGGAGGCCACCCGCAAGCGCTGCGAGCGCGCCTTCGTCACCAGCCTGGAGCACGAAATGGCCTTCTGGGACGTCTGAGCGAGCGTCAGGCGGTCATGACGTCCCCGCGGATCGCCCGGAAGGTCGCGGTGTCGGCCGGGTCGGCGGGCGGCTCGACCAGGTGGAACCAGTAGAACCCGTGGGGTCCGATGGCGATGCGGTATGGGGTCCCGTCGATGATTGGGAAGGGCGTGCGCCCGAACATCTCCTCGGGCAGCAGGCCGATCCAGCGGGACAGGTCGAGGGTCACCGGTTGGGCGAAGCGCGACAGGTTGGCGACCACCAGGACGACCTCGTCGCCGAGCTGGCGGATGAAGGCCATCACCCGGCGGTTCTCGGGGTAGAGCGGCTCGTAGTCGCCGATCCCGAACACCGCGTGCTGCTTGCGGACCTGCACCAGGCGCCGCAGCCAGTGCAGCAGCGAGGTCGCCACCCGCTCCTGGGCCTCGACGTTGACCGCCTGGTAGCCGTAGACCGGGTCCATCAGGAACGGCAGGTAGAGGGCGGCCGGGTCGGCCTTGGAGAAGCCGGCGTTGCGGTCGCCGGTCCACTGCATCGGCGTGCGGACCCCGTTGCGGTCGCCGAGGTAGATGTTGTCGCCCATGCCGACCTCGTCGCCGTAGTACAGCACCGGGCTGCCCGGCAGGCTGAGCAGGAGGCTGGAGAGCAGCTCGATCTGGCGCCGGCCGTTGTCGAGCAGCGGCGCCAGGCGGCGCGCGATGCCGATGTTGCGGCGCATGCGCGGCTCCTTGGCATACTCGGTGTACATGTAGTCGCGTTCCTCGTCGGTGACCATCTCAAGGGTCAGCTCGTCGTGGTTGCGCAGGAACAACCCCCACTGCGCCGAGTCGGGGATCTTGGGGGTGCGGTTCATGATCTCGACGATCGGGGTGCGGTCCTCGCGGCGCAGCGCCATGAACATGCGCGGCATCACCGGGAAGTTGAAGGCCATGTGGCACTCGTCGCCGTCGCCGAAGTAGGGGACCACGTCGGTCGGCCACTGGTTGGCCTCGGCGAGCAGCAGCTTGTCCTCGTACTTGGAGTCGACCTCTTTGCGCAGCCGTTTCAGGAACACGTGGGTTTCGGGCAGGTTCTCGCAGTTGGTCCCCTCCCGCTCGAACAGGTAGGGGACGGCGTCGAGGCGGAAGCCGTCCAGGCCCAGGTCCAGCCAGAAGCGGACCACCTCCAGCATCGCCTCCTGGACCTCGGGGTTGTCGTAGTTGAGGTCCGGCTGGTTGGAGAAGAAGCGGTGCCAGTAGAACGCCTGCGCCACCGGATCCCAGGTCCAGTTGGAGGTCTCGGTGTCCACGAAGATGACCCGGGCGTCCTGGTACTTCTGGTCGGTATCGGACCAGACGTACCAGTCGCGCCTGGCGGAGCCGGGCTGGCGTGACTCCTGGAACCATGGGTGCTGGTCGGAGGTGTGGTTCATCACCAGGTCGGCGATCACCCGCATGCCACGCCGGTGCGCCGCCTCGAGAAACTCGTAGAAATCGGCGAGTGTGCCATACTCGGGGAGGACGGAGAAATAGTCCGAAACGTCGTAACCGTCGTCCCGCAGCGGCGACTGGAAGATGGGCAGCAGCCAGATGCAGTCGACGCCGAGCCACTGCAGGTAGTCGAGGCGCTCGGTGAGCCCGCGGAAGTCGCCATGGCCGTCGGCGTTGCCGTCCTGGAAGCCACGCACGTACAACTCATAGAAGACGGCCGTTTTGTACCACCGGGGGTCGTTCAACATCCCGTCTGCCAGCTCCTCAGTCAAGCAACCTGGACGGTTCGCCCAGTCGGCCGACGCGGTGCGAAGGTCTCGCCAAGTGACGCCGTGGGTAACGCTGCGCATAGTTGGCGTTCCATGCAAGCCCGCATCGCAACCATGAACCGTCAATGCTCACGGTACGCATCAAGGGAAGCAAGATACTGTCCGCACTTTTGGTGAAACGCTCGGAGAGGAGCGAGGATCTGAGGATGAGCACGAGTGCGCACGCCCGCGACGCCGCGGGGGGCAGCCGCTTCCGGCCCCACCGGACACCCCGGCTGGCCGCGGCGGTGGTGCTGCTCGTGGGCGTCATCGACCTGCTCTCGGTGCTGCTGCCCGCCCAGCGGGCCCGGTTGGCGGCGCTGAGCGGATTCGTGCCCGGGGTTGTCGAGGCAGGCGCGAGCGCCGCGACCGCCGCGGCGGGGATCGGGCTGATCCTGCTGGCCGGCGGGTTGCGGCGGCGCCGGCGTTCGGCCTTCGTGGCCACGGTGGTCCTCCTGCTCGGCAGCGCGATCCTGCATGTGATCAAGAGTCTCGACGTCGAGGAGGCCCTGATTGAGGCGTTTCTCGGCGGCCTGCTGCTCGGCAGGGCCGAACGGTTCAGCGCCCGTGCTGGACCCGGCGAGCGTGGCCCGGTTGTCCGCCCGGCTGTGGCGCTGGTGCTGATCACCTACGGGTACGGGCTGCTCGGCCTGGTGATCAACCGCCGCAACGTGACCGGGCCGCTGTCGTTCGGCCGGGCGGTCGTCGAGGTCACCAACATGGCGCTCGGCCTCGGCACCTCCTTGCACCTGACCGGCCGGTTCAGCCGTTTCTTCCCAGCATCGGTGTTCGTCCTGTTCATCTCCGGGGCGGTGATCGTCCTGCTCCGGGCGCTTGCCCCGGTGCTCTCCAGCCGCTCGCGCAGCCCCGCCCTGCCGGCGCTGGTCGCCTCCTCCGACGACTCCCTGGCCTATTTCGCGCTGCGCGACGACCGCGCCACCATCGGCCCTGGCGACGCCATGGTCTCCTACGGCGCCGCCAGCACCGTGGCGCTGGCGGCCGGCGACCCGCTCGGCCCGCGCGAGCACTGGCCAGCCGCCGTCGACGCGTTCCTCGCCGAGGCGGCCGACCAGGGCCGGGTCGCCGCCGTGATCGCCTGCGGCGCCGAGGCCATGGCCGTCTACGAGCAGGCCGGCCTGCGCACCGTCTACCTTGGCGACGAGGCGGTGCTGCGTCTCGACGAGTTCTCCCTGGAGGGCCGGGCCGTACGGATCGCGCGGCAGAGCTGGAACCGCGCCAAGCGCGCCGGCTACCAGGCCGAGGTGGTGCGCTCCGGCGAGCTGGACAGCGCCACCGGGGCGGCCCTGCAGGCGGTCTCACGGCACTGGCGCGGCGAGGCGGCCGAACGCGGCTTCTCCATGGCGCTCGGCCGCCTGTTCGACCCCCGCGACAAGGACACCCTGGTGGTGATGGCCCGCGACGGCGGCGGCCGCATCCGCGGCTTCCTGCATTTCGTCCCCTGGGAGCGGGACGGCGTCAGCCTCGACGTGATGCGGCGCGAGCGGGACGCACCGGCGATCCTCAACGATTTCCTGGTGGTAGAGGCGGTCCGGCGGCTGCCCGAGCTGGGCGTGCGGCGCATGTCGCTGAACTTCTCGTTCCTGCGGGCGGTCCTGGCGGCCGGCAGCCAGCCCGGCGCCCCGCTGGGCCTGCGGCTGGAGCGCTGGGTGCTGCTGCGGCTCTCCAAGCCGTTCCAGATCGAGACGCTCTACCGCTTCAACAAGAAGTTCAACCCATCCTGGCAGCCCCGCTACGCGGCGGTGGAGGCTATCGAGGACCTGCCGATGGTCTCCATGGCCGCCCTCC
>DASWDC010000051.1:0-8108 GCA_036395655.1 Actinomycetota bacterium
GGAGTCCAAACAGGTGGTCCACAAGAAGCCTATGAGAACCCCTCGTGAACAGCCACTCGGCCGAACTGGGAACCGTGCGCGATCGCCCCCGGCTCAGGCTGTCGCCGGGATCACCGTGGCGGCAACGGCGGAAGGCTCAGGGATTGGCTCGCCATGCTCGCGAAGCGAGCGGAGGTGCAGCGCGATCGCCTCACGGATCAGCCGCTCGACCTCTTCGATGCTGTCGCCAACCACCCCAACGCCCGGCAGTTCAGGTGCGTATGCGCCGTAGCTGGTCTCGCCGCGCTCAATGATGACCGCGTAGCCGTAGCCGCCTTCGCTCATGCCCTCGGTCTCCTCAGCCCAGCCTGACGCAGAATGCTGGCGAGCGTGCCAGGCGGCAGGTCAGTGCCCGGGTTACCTGCGACTGTCACGGTACCAGGCTTATCCGGATGCCGGAATTGTCGATAGCTCCCATCTACGGGCAACACAACGCCCCCGAGGTCCGTGTGAGACCAGCGGGGGCGTTGGGTTTGTCTCGGCTCAGGTCATGCGGTGGTGATGACCAGGTGCTGGAGGGTGCCGGTGGTGGCGGGGACCAGGGCTTCCTCGCCGCGGTTGGTGGTGCGGGTGGTGAAGGGGACCGGGGAGCCGTTGAGGGTGACGGAGGCGATCTTGGTGCCGGTGGGGAGGGTGTGGCCGATGGTGAGCTTGGCGCTGATCGCCGCGCTGGCGGTCACGTCGGTGGTCCAAGTGGTGCCGGAGTGGGTGGCGGTGACGCTGACGGCGCCCTTGCCGACCAGGATGTTGCTGCCGGAGACGGTGGCCTGGCCGCTGGGGACCTGGGGGACGACCTCCAGGAGGCCCATGCCAAGGTCGGGACTGACGCCGAGCTGCTGGTGGACGGCCGGCCACAGCAGGCCGTACTGGCCCCAGGCCTGCTCGACCATGGAGCGTTCGTTGAAGGGGCGGTCGATGTTGCGGGTGAAGTCCGGCGAGGGGGCGATCTCGGGCAGGTCGCCGGGCTGCTCGTCGGGGTTGGGGAGCATCAGCTCGCGGTTGTCGGTGGTGTAGCGCTGCTGCTGGTCGGCGCCCATGCGGCCGTAGTTGCCCTCGCCGACCGACTGGATGGCGGTGTTGAGGCTGAAGGTGATCCGGTTGGGGCTGGCCGGCGGCGGCGCCGGGTCGCAGCCAGCGGCGCCCTGGACGAACAGGCCGAAGGTGCCGGTGTAGCAGGAGCTCTCATGCAGGGTCAGGGAGGCGTTGCCGCTGGCGGTGGCGGCCAGGCCGGGCACCGGGGTGGTGCCCTGGAACAGCTCGACCTCCATCGGGGTCACGCCGATCCACCAGCGCTGCTGGGTCTTGACGTTGCCCGGGTCGACCAGCGAGTCGGCGTACCCGGGGATGTTCGGCATGTACCAGGTCGACTCGAACCGCTTGACCATCGAGTTCGCCCGGGAGAGCGCCCACGCCTGGGTGGCGCTGTCGTGCTTGCTGGCGGCCATGTCGGCCAGGTCGAACAGCCCGCGGATGGTGTAGACGGTGACGTCGAGCTTCTCCTGGCCGAGGCCGGGCGCCTCGACGTTGCCGGACCCCTCCGGCCACAGGTCGTGGTCGACGTCCACCCTGGTGAGCAGATATTCCAGATTCGACTTGGCGAAGGCGTACATCTCGTCCCGGAAGGCGTTGTCGCCGGTCCAGCGCCACACCAGCGCGACCACGCCGGGGAACTTGGCGGTCTCGTCGGTGTCGCCGGGCTCGTCGTTGAGGCCGAAGTAGACCGAGCCGTCGGTGACCACCTCGTGGACGACCTTGCCGCTGCCGTGGTTGGCGATCAGGCTCACGTCCCGCAAGGCCCGCAGATGGTCCTTGATCAGGTCGAACTGGCCCGCCGCCGCCAGCGCGAAGGCGGTGTACTCCCCGTCGGTGGCGAACAGCCACGGGTAGTCGGGGAAGCCCGCGCCCTCGAACCGGATCTTGGCAACGTGCCCCACCGGCGCCGGATACACCGTCCCGGCCTCGGTCGGGCGGATCGACAGGTCCTGCGCCTCCTGGGTCAGGTCGGCGAGGTTCTGCTTGCCCCACTCGACCCCCTGCGCGAGCTGCGGGTCGCCGGGGAGCGTCAGCTGGGTCTGCTTGGCGAGGGCGAGCCGGCTTGCCGCCTTGGCGGCCAGCTCGCCGGCCGGGTCGGCGCTGGCCGCCGTGAACTGCGCGGTGGCGTCGGCCAGGCCGTGGTCGGAGCCCGCGACCGTGAACCAGACCGTCTCGCTGGCGTGCGGCGCCAGGTCGAGGGCGTAGTCGAGCTGGCCGCCGGCGCCCTTTCCGTAGGCGGTGTCGTCGCAGCGGGACTTGTCCGGCTCGGAGCTGACCGGGCAGATCACCGGCGGGTCCTGCGGGCCGCGGAAGTCGCTGCCGGTGCTGGAGGCGGTCGGGGTCAGCGAGCTGCCGACCAGCGCGGCCCAGTCGTGGGCGCTGGCGTTGGCGACCGGCGGGGTGCCCTGCTCGCGAAACACCAGCCGGCCGCCCGCGACCGCCGCCTGGTCGGGCAGGTTGAAGGCGGTCTGATCGGGGGTGGTCGCCCCCCACGGGTAGGCCGACATCAGCTCCGAGTGGGCGTCGAGCGCCAGGCTCAGATGCTTCGCGCCGCCGCTGTTGTCAAAGGTGAGGCCGACCTCCAGCGCCCGGCGGCCGTCCGGCGCGAAGTCGGTGCGGGTGATCCCGACCCCCGCGGGGCCGGGAAGCTGGAACTGGGCGTAGCCGTAGCCGCTGGTGAAGGTCGTGGCCGGGCCGACCCAGCTGCCGTCGACCCCGAACCACAGCCCGTCGAGCAGCTTCAGCGGCGCCGTCCACACCCCGCCCATCTCGCCGCGGGTGTGGAACCCCATCGCCGGGTAGCGGCCTGCCTCGGTGCCGACCTCGTAGGCCCGGTCGCCCGCCGCCACGAAGCGGCGGTCGTCGAGCCGGTCGCTGGTCGACAGCGTCGGGCTCAGCTTCCCGAGCGAGCCCGATGAGGCCGCCATGCCCAGCGTGGCCGTGGCGACGGCGGCGGCCATCACCAGCGCGAGGATGAGGGATACGTGGAGGACGAATCGTCGACGCGCCATCGCGTTCTCCTTCTTCGCCGTCACCTGGGAGCCTGATCCGCTGGAGGCCGGGCGCCCGACTCACCCGCCCGGCGGCCATTTGCCCGGAATGCTCGGACCTAAACCAAGCGAATCGACGGAGGGACGACGGAGAAGGCCCTGAGCTGATGGCTCGGGGCTGCTCACGAGGTGCTGGTGATCGCCAGCTGCTGGTAGCTCGCCTTGGTGTCCTCGGTGACGAGGCCGGCCTGGCCGTTGAGGAGGACCGGGAAGGTGCCGCTGAAGGTGCGCTGCTGCTTCTGCACGCCGTCGAGGTAGAACGTGTAGGTGGCGCCGGTCTTGCGGACCTTCAGGGTGTGCCAGGAGCCGCCGCTGAAGCCGGAGGGCAGGGCGGCGTTCTTCCAGCCCGCCGAGACGCCCTGCACGACCGCGTAGGTGGCGAGCACCTTGTACTTGATGTCGATGAACACGGCGACGTAGTTGTTGCGGTCGTCGTAGGACGCGTAGATGCCGTACTTCGGGAACTTGGAGGTCGTCCCGGTGGCGCTCCACTTCGCCTGTACCGAGACGGTGTAGGTCTCGTAGTTCGGGTTGGCGGCCCGGAACAGCTGCGTCCAGGTGGTGCCCCCGAACGAGGTGAGGCTCGCGGCGGTCGAGCTGCTGGTCGTCCACGACCCGCGGCGCAGGCCGGCGGTGGTGTTGCCCTCGGCGGCGTCGCCGAAGGCGCTGCCCCAGCCAGAGGTGAAGGGGCTGGTGCCGGTGGAGCCCAGCTCTCCTGACGGCGCCGGCAGCGCGACGCCGTCGGCGACGGGGTAGCCGAGCACCGGCGTGCCGCTGGGGTCCCAGTAGAGCCGCTGCAGGCGCAGCTCTCGGCCGGGGTCGCAGGCGCTGGTGTTGGAGTGCACCAGGAACCACGTCTCGGTGTCGTCGAGGCTCTGGACCGGTACGAACGACGCGGGCGCGCTGACGCCGCTGTGGAACTTGAGATGCGGGCCGCTCTTGGACCACGAGGCCGGGTCGAGCAGGTTGCCGGAGGAGCTGGTGAGCAGGCCCACCGCGTAGCTGCTGGTCCAGCAGCCGCTGGCCGAGTACGAGATGAACGTCTTGCCGCCGTGGACGAACCCGACCGGGCCCTCGTTCACCTTCGCCCCGACGACCTCCCAGGGCCGGGTGGGCGCCGAGATGCTCACGCGGGAGCCGCTGAGGTGCAGCGGGTCGCTCATCGGCGCGATATAGATGTCCTGCTCGCTGCCGGCGCTGGTCGGCCAGCCGGACCAGGTGGCGTACAGCTTCCCGTCGGCGCCGGTGAAGACGTCGGGGTCGATCGCCAGCAGCCCGCTGGACTCCGCCAGCTTGCCGTGCGCGGAGCCGGTGGCCGCCTCGGCGTAGGTGCCGGTCGGGGTGCCGTCGGTCGACCGCAGGGCGAACAGCCGGTGGTCGGCGATCTGCCCGCCGGAGGCGGTGTAGTAGATGTAGAACTGGCCGCCGATCTCGTGGATCTCGGGCGCCCAGACCTGGCTGCAGTTGATCGCGGGGCAGGCCGGGATCGTCCAGACCACGTGCCGGGCCGCGGAGCCGAGCCCGGTGAGGGTGGCGGACTGCCACACGCAGATCGCGCCGGGGCAGCCGTCGGTGCTGGTGTAGTAGTACTGCCCGCCGGACTTGATGATGTGCGGGTCGGACCGGTTGGTGACGATCGGGTTGCTGAAGGTGGCCGTCGCCGCCGTGCTCGCCGAGTCCGCCGCCAGCACCTTCAGGCCCATCGGCAGCAGCGAGAGCGCCACCACCACCAGCACGAGCAGTACCCACAGCCGGTTCCGCACCCGGTTCCTCCGTATCGCTTGACGCTGTTGTCGCTGGAGCCGTTCATCGTCGCCCGATGTCACAGCCGTTCTGACGCGCGCCAAGCTAGCCGAGTAAGCAAATCCAGGACAAATTAAGAAAGAATCGTCCCAAAGGTGAGGGGCGGCTCAGGCCTCGCGCGGTCGTTCGGCGGGCTGGTGGTGGCGGGGGAGGGGGGCGACGCCGGCGCAGGCCTTGTCGAGCAGCTCGCTGAGGGTCTCGAGCTGGTCGCCGCTGAGCTGGTCGAGCAGGGCGCGGACGGGTTGGCGGGCGAGCTCGATGACCTTGTCGCGCAGCGCGCTGCCGGAGGGGGTGAGGGCGACGAACTTGACCCGGCGGTCGGTGCGGGAGGGCTGGCGGGCGACCAGGCCGCGGGCTTCCAGGCGGTCGACCATGCCGGTGATGTTGGAGCCGTGGCAGTGCAGCGCCTCGGCCAGGGAGCCGATCGGGACGCCCTGGTCCTCGCCCTCGGGCAGTTCGGCGAGCAGCCAGACCTGCTGGGTGGTCAGGTCGTAGCGGCGCAGGCGCTCGGCGTTCTCACGCAGGCGCTCCTTGTTGAGGCGGATGAGCGCGGCCATCACCGCGGTGGCGAGCTGCTGTTTGCTGTTGGTCCGTTCCTGGGCCGTCATCGAATCTCACTGTCCAAACCACTCGGGGCAACGACCGCCGACTCCTCATGGTAGCCATTGCCTGAGCTATCGGCAACTGATGGGTCGATAGTTGATATCTCAGATGTTTATGGTTATCATGATCTTCAACCGAACGCCAGGAGCTCATCAAGAAAGGGGGTCGCGTCGTGGTCTTGCTGCACTACCGCGTCGTTCCCGGCCTGGGCGCCACCCCGCCCCCGCCGCCGACGCCAGTCCCAGAGCAACACGCCGCCCCGGTCTCCAACCCCATCACCCTCACTGGTCCCGCCGCCGCCTCGGTCACCCAGGTCGACGTCGAGGAACCCTGCGACTGTCCCGGCGTCACCGTCGCCGCCGCCGCGTGACCGCGGCAGCGCCCCGGCGCTGATCCGCGCTATTCCCCGAGCGTCCTGATCGCCGCCGCCCGCCGCCCGGCCTCGGCGGGATCGACCACCTCCGCGCCGAGCACCACCGCAGCGAACCGCTCGCGTGGGATCCGTTCGAAGCCGGGCGCGGCCAGGCGCTCGAACACCGCCGCTGGAACCAGCTTGATCGAGGTGGCCACCACGATCGTCGGCATGGCCGCCGCCAGTCCCGCCGTGCCGGTCGCGTTCAGCAGCTCTACCGGACCGATCGCGTCGGCGCCGACGAGCCCAACCGGGGCCTCGTCCGCCCGCTTCCCAGGTTCCGTCGCCACCTCCGCGAGCCGCCGAAGGGTCAGCCCGACCAGCGAGCTCTCGGAAACGGTCCGGACCGGTCCGGCGGCGTGCTCCCGCAGCCACGCCGCCGCGGTCCGGGCGGCCGCCTCGGTCTCCTCGCCGAGTCGCCGGGTCAGGGCAGCCAGTGCCCTGACCGGGTCAGGCTGCCGCGCGGCCATGGCGACGTGCCACACCGGCGCCATCGCCGGCTGACCGGCGAGCAGCGTCGCCGCCCCGGCCTCCAGCAGCTCCGGATCGCCACGCGCTGCCACCTCCAGAAGTCCCTCGATGGCCCGCGTGGCGATCTCGCTGGCGCCGTGGACACGGTCGTTGGCGGCCGCCAGCAGCGCCGGTGGCAGGTGTCGCCGGAGGTGCGCTCGCTGTAGGTGTTCTGTTGGTTCGCTGGTCATGCCGCGAAGCCTACCGAAGGTCGCCAGCCTCCTCGGCTATCCCCCGGCAACTCGGAGCCCGAACCGGGCCACCATGTCCGGGATCCATTCAGGAACCAGCACCAGCCCGTGCCGCCGCGCCGCCGAGGCGGCCCCCAGCGGCCCCAGCGGGCTGCCCGCCAGTTCCTGGTAGAACCGCTCCACCCCGCCCGGCACGCTCAGCAACTGCAACCGCGCCGGCGCGGGCCCCGGGTTCCAGTAGGCATGCGCCATCCCACGCGGCAGGAACGCGTACGCCCCAGCGCCGGCCCGCAGCTCCTCGTCGTCCACCCGCAATCCGACCTCGCCGTCCAGCACCCGGCACACCTCGTCCTCCCAGGCATGCCGGTGCGGCAACGCCAGCCACCCCGGGTCGACCACCACCTCCAGCGCCGACAGCGCCCCATCCGTCTCCTCGGCGCGCATCTTGACGTGGATCTCGATCCCACCCAGCGACAACGCCGGACGCTTCGCCGCTTCCATCCCCGGCGCGCCCCTTCCCACGAACCGAGCCTCTGACCCGCCTCTAATGTCGCATGCGCCTTATCCTGCGGCTATCCCCACGCTGGGCCGCCTGATGACTGGTCTATGCGGGTGCTGCGACTGGAAAGCCGAGGCCGCTCGCTGCCGACGCGAGCTCGCCGTCGTAGGTGATGAAGCGGGTGAGCTCACCGCGGAACGGGTCGGCTGTAGCGAGGTGGATCGCGTCGAGCGAGCCGAGCTTCGCCACTTGATAGGACCGGGCCCGGTCCAGAACGGTGCCCGAAAGCTCGAGTACATAGACGCCCCGCAAGGCTTGGCTCACGTAGTAGGGCACCCGGGTGGGGTCCGCACCGCCCCGGAGGAGTGCCCGCGTGATCTCCAGCAGCGCCAGTTCGCTGGAAAGCAGCTCGGTGTCCTTCGGGAGCGCCGCTCGCCAAGCTCGCAGTGCCTCGGTCTCCTGCTCGGGTTTGATGAACTTCACCAACGCGCAGGCGTCGAGGTAGATCACCGACGGCGTTCCTTGGCACGGTCAGCGATCACCAGGTCGGACAAGCTGGCAACGCCGTCGGCCAATTCGGAGATGACGTCAGGCATGCCCTGCTCGGCCGGCGGCTGCGCGATGCCGTCGCTGACCATGCGCTCAAGCGTGCTGGGGTTTTCGGTCTCGGGCACCATCCGGAGCACGGGCTTGCCGCGATCGGTGACGATGATCGACACCCCAGCTCGCACCCGTGCGACCACCCTCGAAGGGTTCTGGTTCAGCTCTCGCAAGCCGATGGTCTCCATCCCCGGAGTGTACCTACAAAAGGTAGGCACATCAACCAGACCGCTACGCCGCCAGCGGCAGGGTGAGCAGGACCGTCGGGACCAGGAGGAGCGCGGCGGCGAGCAGGTAGGCGGCGGGGGGGACCCAGGCGGGGACGGGGGTGGGTGGGTCGAGCAGACGGCGGACGCGGGCGAGGGTGG
>DASWDC010000052.1:0-1554 GCA_036395655.1 Actinomycetota bacterium
TGCCGGCGGGCGCGGGAGCGGGGGGAGCGGGGGGTCAAGGCGCTGCTGCTGTACCCGATGAACGCGCTCGCCACCGACCAGGCGCGGCGCATCGGCGAGCTGGTCGCGAGCGACCCCGCCCTCCGCCCGGTCACGGCCGGGCTCTACATCGGCGGCGACGGCGCCCACGACCGCATGGGCAGCGACCACATCATCGACCAGCGCGACGTGATCACAGCCTCCCCGCCCGACATCCTGCTGACGAACTACAAGATGCTCGACTTCCTGCTGCTCCGCGAGCATGACGCGGCCCTGTGGCGGGCCTCCCGCGCGACGCTGCGCTACGTCGTGCTGGACGAGTTCCACACCTACGACGGCGCCCAGGGCACCGACGTCGCGATGCTGCTGCGGCGGCTTGGGGCCACCCTCCACGCCGACGAACCCGGCCGCCCCCTCGGCAGGATCTGCCCGGTCGGGACCTCGGCGACGCTCGGGGACGGCACCGACCCGGCGGCGATGCGCGCCTTTGCCGAACGGGTCTTCGGCACCCCGTTCGAAGCGGACGCGGTCATCGGCGAGGACCGCCTCAGCGCCCCCGAGGTCGTCACCGCGATCGACTACGAGCTGCCGGTCCCCGACGTCGAACAGGTCCTCGCCGCCCGCGACCCGGTCGCCGACGACCCCGCGAGCTGGGCCGAGCTCGCCGAGGTGTTCACCGGCCAGCCAGAGACCGACCCGCTGGCCCTCGGCGAGCTGCTGCGGCGC
This sequence comes from Actinomycetota bacterium, assembly GCA_036395655.1. Taxonomy (GTDB): domain Bacteria; phylum Actinomycetota; class CALGFH01; order CALGFH01; family CALGFH01; genus DASWDC01. The sequence goes on from DASWDC010000052.1 coordinate 745, forward strand.
CACTTCATGACCCGGGCTGTCGTGGAGGCGCTCGGCGGCGACCCGCTCACCGCCGCCGAGGCGGTCGAGGCGATCGCCGACAAGGGCGTGCTGTCGTGGGGAGTCCACCAGCGCAAGGCCCCCGGCCGGGTCGAGCTGGCGCTGCTGCGCTGGGTCGCCCTGCTCTCCTACGCCCGCCGCCCCGGCGGCAAGGAACCCGAGACCCGGCCGCTGCTCACCGTCGAGGTGCAGCTCTGGATCCGGGAGCTGCGGCGGATGCTGCGACGGGTCGGCAGCGAGCCGGGTTTCTCCTGGTGGCACGACGGCCCGGCCGAGGACAAGGCCCGGTCGCTGCCGGCCACCTACTGCCGCAACTGCGGCCGTTCCGGCTGGACCGCCCTCGCCCCGGAGCTGGACGGCCCGCTCGGCGGCAACCCGGAGGAGATCTGGCGCGAGAGCCTCACCAATCCCGCACGCCTCCGCACGCTGATCGCCGCTGGCGCAGACGAGCCCGAGGTCACCTGGCTCGACTCCGCCACCCTGGAGCGCCACGCCAGCCACACCGACGGCGACGGGCGCCTCCCGGTGCTGGTAACCACCCGCCAGGAGGCGGCCAAGGACGAGCTGTGCCCCTCCTGCGGCGCCGACGACAGCATCCGCTTCCTCGGCTCCAGCATCGCCACCCTCGTTAGCGTCGCCCTCACCCAGATGTTCGGCTCCGACCTGCTGCGCGAGCCCGAGAAGAAGACCCTGGTGTTCACCGACTCGGTCCAGGACGCCGCCCACCGCGCCGCCTTCATCGAGGGCAGGGCCTTCCAGTTCAACCTCCGC
>DASWDC010000053.1:0-7128 GCA_036395655.1 Actinomycetota bacterium
GCACGCCCCAACCTCAATCGCGCACCAAGTCGTAACTTCTTGCGGTGAGTGAGCTGGTATCCCCGAAGCTGCTTGCGTCAATTGTCCGGCCATGCCGAAAAGAGTAAAATAGCTTATTGTTAGAGAACCTTACTAATCGCCGTCAGGGATCGCCGAAGGAGGCGTGGCAGCGATGCGCGCGGACCACTCCCAGACCACTGCCTCCAGGCGGCGCTTCGCCCGCTCCTCCGCCCTCGCCGCAACCATGACCCTGACCATGCTCTTCGCCGCCGGCTGCGGCGCGGGGCCCTCGCTGGCCAGGGGGAGCGGCACCGCCTTCATCCGCGTCAACCAGGTCGGCTACGTCGGCGCCGCCAGCAAGAGCGCCTACCTGATGGCCGGCGGCAGCGAGGCGGGCGCCACCTTCAGCGTCCGGGACGCCGCCGGCAAGCCGGTGTTCGAAGCCCGGATCGGCGCCAACCTGGGGCGCTGGAGCAGCCGCTACCCCGACGTCTACGCCCTCGACTTCAGCTCGGTCAGGACCGCCGGCAGCTACACGGTCACGGTGCGCGGCCCGATGGCCGCCTCGTCGCCCCGCTTCCGCATCGACACCGGCGCGCACCTGTACGCCGGCGCGATCGCCAACGCCGTCGCCTTCTACCAGGCCGAACGGGACGGCCCGCAGTTCGTCGCCGGGCCGCTGCGCAGCGCCCCCGGGCACCTGCACGACCGCACCGCCATGACCTACCTGACGCCGAAGGTCAACCAGGACGGCGACTTCAGCGGCGACCTCCGCCCGCTCGGGGTGCGGATCGACGCCTCCGGCGGCTGGTGGGACGCGGGCGACTACCTGAAGTTCGTGGAGACCACCAGCTACACCGTTGACGTGCAGCTCCTCGGCGTGCGCGACTTCCCCACCCAGCTCGGCCCCGGCTTCGCCCGCGAGGCCAGGTTCGGCACCGACTGGCTGCGGCGCATGTGGGACGACCACACCCGCACGCTCTACTACCAGGTCGGCATCGGCGAGGGGAACGCCAGGATCGTCGGTGACCACGACATCTGGCGGCTGCCCCAGGCCGACGACCACTTCGGCGGCAACGACCCGGCCGACCGCTACATCCGTAACCGGCCGGTGTTCCGTGCCGGCGCCCCCGCGGCGCCGATCAGCCCCAACCTCGCTGGCCGCGACGCCGCCGCGTTCGCCCTGTGCTACCAGGTCTTCCGCGGCAGCGACCCGGCATACGCCAACCGCTGCCTGCTGGAGGGCGAGCATATCTTCGACCTGGCCGACACCGCCCCCCGCGGCCACCTGCTCACGGTGATCCCGTTCGACTTCTACCCCGAGACCGAATGGCGCGACGACCTGGAGCTCGGCGCCGCCGAGCTGGCCCAGGCGCTGCAGGCCGCCACCCCGCCGGCCGGGCTCCCCCTCCCCCACCGCGACCCGCGGTTCTACCTGCGGCAGGGCGCCCACTGGGCGGACGCCTACATCCACGGGCCGAACGACGCGGCCGACACCCTCAACCTCTACGACAGCAGCGCCCTCGCCCATGCCGACCTGTCCCGGGCGATCGCCCGGGCCGGAGACCCGGCGGGCCTGGAGGTCACCCGCGCCGCGCTGCTCGCCGACCTCAGGAAGGCGATCGGCGGCGCCCTCGCCAAGGCCGGCGCCGACCCCTTCCAGTTCGGCTTCCCCTGGGCCAGCTACGACACCCAGACGCACGGCACCGGCCTGTCGCTGATGGCCAGCCTCTACGACCAGCTCAGCGGGACCAGCGCCTTCGCTGACTGGAGCGGCCGCTGGCTCAGCGGCGTCCTTGGCGCCAACGCCTGGGGTGCCTCGTTCATCGTCGGCGACGGCACCACCTTCCCGCACTGCATGCAGCACCAGGTCGCCAACCTGGTCGGCTCGCTGGACGGCTCGCCGCCGCTGCTGCGCGGCGCGGGCGTGGAGGGCCCGAACTCGTTCGCGGCCACCGGGCGGGTCAGCGGCATGCGGACCTGCCCGCCGTCCGGCGGGGACCGCTTCGCGCGGTGGAGCGGCGGCGGCGCCGTCTTCAGGGACGACGTGCAGTCGTTCTCGACCACCGAGCCGGCGATCGACCTCACCGTCAACAGCCCGCTGGCCTTCGCCCGCCAGGCCGCCGGCCTGCGGTAGGCGGAGTGCTCCGCCAGGGCCTGGCTCCGGGCTCCCCTTCCCGGTCAGGCGTAGAACGCTGGCCGATCGGCCAGCGCGACGGTGGCGCGGCAGCCCTCGTGGAGGGCCTGGACGCAGGCCTCGGCCACGGCGGTGGTGGCGTAGCCGTCCCAGGTGCTCGGGCCGGTCAGCTCGCCGCTGCACGCGCCCGCGACCCAGGCGCGCAGCTCGCGCTGGTAGGCGCTGCCGAATCGTTCCTGGTAGCTGGCCGGGACGCGGCCGTGGTGGCGGCCCCGCTGCCTGACGTGCACGCCGGCGGTCTCGCCAAGCGAGGCGGTTCCGGTCTCCCCGACCAGCTCGTAGCGGATGTCGTAGCCGTACTGGCAGTTGACGAAGCTCTCCACGTCGACCACCACACCCTCCGCGGTCTCCAGCAGGACGAGCTGCGGGTCCAGCAGCCCTTCCGGGGCCAGGGAGCTGGAGCGCGGCTGGAAGACGCTGGCGGCGGTGACCTCCTGGCCGAGCAGCCACCGGGTCATGTCGATGTCGTGGACCATCGAGTCGGTGATCATCATGTCGCTGGTGAAGCCGGGCAGGCTGTCGGGGTTGCGGTGGCGGCAGTGCAGCAGCAGCGCCCGGCCGAGCTGCCCGCTGTCAAGCGTCTGCTTCAGAGCGCGGAAGTCGTCGTCGTAGCGGCGCATGAACCCGACCTGCACCAGCCGCCGCGGCTGGGCGGTCTCCGCCGCCAGCACCCGCAGGCAGGCGTCGGCGGTGGGGGCCAGCGGCTTCTCGCAGAACATCGGCTTGCCCGCGGCGATGCAGGCCTGGGTGAACTCCTCGTGGGTGTCGCTCGGCGAGGCGATCAGGACGGCCTCGACCGCGTCGCTGCCGATCAGCTCGTGGCTGTCGGCGAGGGCGCGCGCCCCGGCCGCTTCGGCGACCCGTTTGGCCTGCTCGACGTTGACGTCGGCGACCGCGACCAGCGCGGCGCCGGGGACGCCGGCGAGCCGGCGAGCGTGCTCCTGGCCCATGTTCCCGGTGCCGATGATCCCGATCCTGAGCGGCGTCACCGCGCACCCCCCTCGCGCTCGCTCCCCACGCCGAGCTGCCGGAGGTACTTGCGGGTGCGCGTCGCGATCGGGAGCGGGTCGCCTGGGTCGCAGGGATACAGGTCCTGCTCCACGATCATGTACAGCTCCCTGCCGAGGCCGCCGAGGCCAAGATGGCGGTCGACCGCGTCGAGCAGCGACTCGACCTCGGGAAGGCCCTGCGGCGGCTCGCACATGACACCCCTGCGGGCCGCCGCCGCGAAGCAGAGGTCCTCGGCCTCGACCTGCGCGACGACGGCCGGGTCGGCCTGCTTCAGGTGGAGGTAGGCGATCCGGTCGGGGTAAGCACGGATCAACTCCAGGTTGTCGCCCCGGTAGTAGGCGATGTGGCCGGTGTCGAGGCAGAGCGAGACGCTGGCGGGGTCAGTGTCGTGGAGGAAGCGCTCGACCTGCGCCTGGGTCCCGACGTGGCTGTCGGCGTGGGGATGGAACGCGGCGGTGACGCCGTACTCCTCGTGGAGGATCCGGCCGAGCCGGGAGGCGGCCTCGACCAGCGTGCACCAGCCGTCGCGGTCCAGCTCACGCGGCTCGGTGAGGGTGCCGTCCAGGTCGCGGAAGGCGGCGGGCAGCAGGATGACGTGCCTGGCACCCATCGCGGTGACCAGCGCGGCCACGCGCCGTGCGGCCTCGATGTCGCTCTGCCACCGCTCGGCGCGGTGCAGGGCCCCGAACACGGCCTGGCCGGAGACCCGGAGGCCGCGACGGTCGACCTCGTCGCGGAGCCTGGCCGGGTCGGTCGGCAGGTAGCCGTAGGGGCCCAGCTCCAGCCACCGGTAGCCGGCCTGGGCCAGCTCGTCGAGGAACCGCGGCCAGGGCGTCTGGGCCGGGTCGTCGGCGAACCAGACGCCCCACGAGTCGGGGCAGCTTCCCAGCCGAAGGCGGGACCGGGTCGGGATCGGTGGGTTGTCCGTCATGGGCAGCGGTGCACCTCCTCACCCTCACGCATCCTCAACGGCCGCCGGACTGCTCGGCGCTGGACGTCCTGCGGAGCCCGCGCCGTCTGCTGGCGGCCACGGCAGGGCGTGGCGGCGGTCGCTTATACGTACTGCGCACTTAAGTTACTGTCAAGAGTTTGTATTGACGTACTGACAACGTAACCGGCTTGCCGACCCAACCGGCGGCGCGGGCGCGAGGTTTACCCCTCCCACCGGCTGCCAAGAACTCCCGCAGACCATGGGCACTCCCCCGCCACGCCATCTCGCCCACCCACAGGGCCGCTCCGGGCTGTCACGCCGGCAGCGCGCGACCGCCGGCGTCGCGCTGGCCGTGACCGTCGCCGTCGCGCTCGCCGCGGTGGCGCTGACCCGCGTTCCGGGCTCGGGCCCGGCCCGGCACGCCAGCCCTCGATCACGACCCGGCGCTGCCGCCGGCACCGCCCCCGGCACCGGCGACACGTTCCCGCCGATGGTGGCGATGCCGGGCAACCTGCTCGACAACGGCGACGTGGAGGGCGGGCTCAGCGGCTGGTCACCGCTTGGCGGCGCCGCCCTGGCCCGTCGGAGCCCCGGCCATTCGGGCCGCTGGGCGCTCGCCTTCGGCGTCCCCGGAAGCACCACCTCCCCGGCCCCGGCGCCTGGCGCCGCCGGGGCAGCGCCGGGGGTGCGGTTCGCCGACGTCACCACCAGCCAAGCGGGCCGCACCTACCAGGCCACCGCCTGGGTGCGCGCCGACCGGCCGGGCACCACCGTGGCCTTCGCCCTCCGCGAGCTCCCAGCCCAGCGCAGCGCTCCAGCCAGCGCCGACGTCCTCAGCCTGACCCTTCCCGCCGACGGTTCCTGGCGGCAGATCGCAGTCGTCCACCAGGCCCGCATGCCCGGCGCCAGGGTCGTCCTGGACCTGGCCGCGACCCGCCTGCCCGGCGGCCAGGTCATCGCAGACCAGCTCGACGTCGAGATCAGCCAGAGTTGACTAGCCCGAACGGCGATTCCGGCCGGTTCTGTGGGAGCGCTCCTCAGTAGTGCTGATCATCGGGCGCTGCTTGTTTACCTGCCGGTGCCGGAGTGCAACCTCTCAACGCGGAACGATCAATCCGGCCACGAACGCACCGCGATCCGCAGCGGGAGGCCCCATGGGGCGCACACGGCTCCTCGTGCATGGACTGTCTGGACCGCTCGGCCTGCTCGCGCTCCCCGCAGCCATACTTCTCCTGGGTCTGGCGCTGGGTCTGGCCGGCAGCGGCAGCGCCGCCGCCCAGACCTCGCTCGGTCTGCGCGGTGTCAGCTGCGACCGCCTGACCGTCAGCGGCGAAGGCCTGTCGCCCTCCACTCGCTTCACCCTCACGATCCTCAACCCCGCCGACCTTCGTGCCCTCGCCCAGCGCACCGTGACCACCAGCGCCGCCGGCACCCTCGCCACGCGGGTCAGCGTCTCCCTCAGCGGCCTCCGCGCCGTCCGCGCCGCCCTGCGCCGCCCGGGCGCCGCCCCCATCTGGGCCGATCAGTCCCTCCCGGCTCCCTGCCCCCTGGCCAGCACCGGCGGCGGCCACACCGCCCCGCTGCTCGCCTTCGCCGTCGCCGCCCTCGCCGGCGGGGTCGTGCTGGTGAACGCCTACGCCTACCATGGCCGCCACCTCGTCGCTGCCGGGCGGCACGCCCGCTCGTGATCCGGCACGGGGCAACCCTCGCGGGGGCTACGGGTCCTGGCCGGAGCCGAGGGCGGCGACCAGCCGGTCGAGCAGCTCGGCCTGCGCGCCGACCAGCTTGGCGCGAGCGGTCGGCAGGTCGAACCATCCGGCGCGGTCCACCTCGGGGAATTCCCGGAGCTGCCCGGAGCGCGGCGGCCACTCCAGCGTGAAGGTGTTGCTGCGCAACTGGGCAGCGTCCAGGTCCAGCTCGCCGGCTGCTGCCGCCCAGGCCGTGACCTGCTTGCCGCCGCGCTGGCGGACCGTGCCCAACGCCAGCAGACGCTCACCGGGCGGGCGCCGGCCGGTCTCCTCCTCGAACTCCCGCAGGGCGGCCTGCAGCGGGTCGTCGCCGTCCCCGTACTCGCCCTTGGGAATCGACCAGGCGCCCAGGTCCTTGCGCGCCCAAAAGGGCCCCCCAGGATGCACGAGTAGGACCTCCAGATCAGCCTCAGCCGCCCCTGCCGGCGGGTGGGTGGTGATGCGGTAGAGCAGAATGCCCGCACTGCGCCCGGTCATGTCCGCAGCCCCTCCAGGCCGTGTTCCCCGACTGGCGTTGCTGTCCAGGGCCATTTGCTGCTCACGAGTCTCATGACCGGGGGCGGAGCCGGAGGCCGGCCATGCCGCCGTCGACCGCGAGCTCGGCGCCGGTGGTCGAGCCGGCGAGGGGTGAGGCGAGGTAGAGCGCGGCGCGCGCGACCTCCTCGGCGCTGACCAGGCGGCCGTGGGGCTGCCGGGCCTCCAGGGCGGCGCGCTCGGCGGCAGGGTCGGGGGCGCGGTCGAGCAGCCGGCCGACCCACGGGGTGTCGGCGGTGCCGGGGCTCACGGCGTTGACGCGGATGCCGTCGGGCATGCCGTCGGCCGCCATCGCGCGGGTCAGCGCCAGCACCGCGCCCTTGCTCGCCGAGTAGACCGCCCGCTGCGGCAGCCCGACGGTGGCGGCGATCGAGGCCATGTTGACCACCGCCGCGTGTTTCGACTCGCGCAGGTGCGGCCAGACCGCCCGCGACACCCGCGCCGTGCCGACGACGTTGACGTCGAGCACCCGCTGCCACTCCTCGTCGCGGCCCTGCTCGACCGATCCCTGCGCTCCGATGCCGGCGTTGTTGACCAGCACGTCCAGCCCGCCGAGCGCGGCAGCAGCCGCCGCGACCGCGGCCCGCACCGCGGCGTCGTCGCTGATGTCGGCGGCCACGTAGCCGATCCCGCCGGGCAGCTCCGCCAGCGCCTCCGGACGGCGGTCGAGCACGACCACGGCCGCGCCCGCGGCGTGGAAGCTGCGC
>DASWDC010000054.1:0-25036 GCA_036395655.1 Actinomycetota bacterium
TATGGATGGCCTTCAGCATCCGCTGATAGGCGGGCCTGGGCTTGTCGCCGGTTGCTGAGACGTCGTTGTCGGTGTAGACGTGAGCAATCCGATCGCCGCGCCGATCGGCACCGTGCTGGCAGTCCTCGATCTGTCGCCGCACTCCCAAGGTATCCTCGGGGTCGAGAACCTGGCTGATGCGGGCGTAGATGGCGCCGGACTTCATGGGCATACCACCACCTTACTATGTGATTTGCGACTCGTGGCCCAGCACGGCCTGCACGTCAACGAGGACCACTTCCTGGTCGAGGTAATCGACCCTACGACTGGGTCGCGGGTTGCGGCGGGGGAGCGGGGGGAGTTGGTGTTCACCACGCTGACCAAGGAGGCGATGCCGCTGCTGCGCTACCGCACGGGTGACATCGCGACCCTGGACCGCTTGCCGTGCCCGTGCGGGCGCACGCTCGTCCGGATGTCGAAGGTGCTCGGCAGGGTCGATGACATGCTGGTGGTGCGGGGGGTCAACGTCTATCCGAGCGAGGTTGAGGCGGTGCTGCTCGCCGAGCCTGGGGTGGGGGCGCAGTACCTGCTGGTGGTGGATCGGACGCGGACGCTGGCGGCGCTTGAGGTCGTCTGCGAGCTGGCGGAGGCGGCGTCCGGGGGCGGGGATCAGGCGCATCAGGCGGAGGGGGTCCGCGCCGCGGTCGCGCTGGCGTTGGAGCGCCGGCTGGGGTTGCGCCCCGAGGTGCGGGTGCTCGCCGCGGGGACGCTTCCCCGTACCGAGGTTGGGAAGGCGAGGCGGGTTGTGGAGCGTTCAGCGGAGCACGACCCGCTGACGCTGTAGCGGTCGCTGGAGCTGGTGCGAAGCGGCACGGCGACTGGTTTGGCGCTGCGCCGATGAGTTCGTGCGGGCGAGGCGGTCTTCCTTGCAGGATCCTGGCGAAGCAGGCAGCGAAGCAGGCGTGGACAGGAGGGTGATCATGGGCAAGGTTGTGGTGACGGAGTTCATCTCGCTGGATGGCGTGATGGAGGACCCGGGCGGGGCGGAGAAGGACCGCTACGAGCGTGGCGGTTGGACGTTCCAGTTCGACCGTGGCGAGGAGGGCGACAAGTTCAAGTTCGACGAGTTGATGGCGTCTGACGCGGGGCTGCTTGGGCGGGTGACCTACGAGGGGTTCGCGAAGGCGTGGCCGGCGATGGACACCGACGACTTCGGGCGCAAGCTGAACTCCATGCCGAAGTTCGTGGTCTCGTCGACGCTGGAGAACCCAACGTGGAAGAACACGACGGTGCTCCGGGGCGACCTCGCTGAGGAGGTCGGCAAGCTGAAGGAGCAGTTCGCCGGCGACATCATGGTCGCGGGGAGCGGGCGGCTGGCGCAGTCGCTGCTGGCGCGCGACCTGGTGGACAGGCTGCACCTGATGGTCTTCCCGGTGCTGTTGGGGGAGGGCAAGCGCCTGTTCGCGGACGGCACGGACCTGACCAGGTGGCAGCTCGTTGAGACGAAGCAGACCGGCGAGGTCGTGATCCTCGTCCTCGAACGGGAGCGGTAGGCCGGGGCACGACACTGGGGCGGGTCGCTTCGGGCGGAGGGCTGTGGATAACCCGGGAGGACGGTCGGGCTGCTGTGGCAGACTCCGGGCATGAACCCGAAGCGACTCACCCACGATCTGAATCCCGAGCAGCGCGCCGCGGTGGAGGCGTGCAGCGGCCCGGTCTGCATCCTCGCTGGTGCGGGGACTGGAAAGACACGGGTGATCTCGCGGCGGGTCGCCTATGCGATCGCCACCGGGGCGGTCGACCCCAGGCACGTGCTGGTGGTCACCTTCACCGAGAAGGCGGCGGGCGAGATGCGCGAGCGGCTCGCCGGGCTTGGGTTCCCGGGGGTGCAGGCGCAGACCTTCCATGCGGCCGCGTTCCGGCAGTTGCGCTACTTCTGGCCACGGCTCTCGCAGGAGCCGCTGCCGGAGGTGGCCGACTCGAAGGCCGTGCTGCTGGTGCCGCTGCAGCGCAGCCTCCCGGGCGGCTACAAGTTCACCGCCCTGAAGGACCTCGCCGACGAGATCGAATGGGCCAAGGCGCGGCGCCTGGACCCGGACGGCTACGCGGCGGCGGTGGTGCGGCTCGGCCGCACGCCGCCGGTGCCGGCCGACCTGTTCACCGGCCTGTTCCGCCATTATGAGTGGGCCAAGGAGCGCGCCGGCCGGATCGATTTCGAGGACATGCTGGTTCGCATGCTCGACGCGCTGGAACGCCGCGAGGACATCGCCGAGGAGTTCCGCGGCCAGTATCGCTGGTTCTCGGTGGATGAGTATCAGGACACCAACCCGTTGCAGCAGGCGCTGCTGGACGCCTGGCTGGGTGGCCGCGACGACCTGGCGGTGGTCGGCGACGAGGACCAGACGATCTATACCTTCACCGGAGCGACCAGCGACTACCTGACCGGTTTCAAGCGCCGCTACCCGGAGGCGTGCGTGTTCCGGCTGGAGCAGAACTATCGCTCCACGCCGGAGGTGCTGGCGGTGGCGAACCGGCTGCTGACCCGGTCGGGCGGTTCGCCGGGCAAGCGGCTGGTGGCGACGCGCGCGTCCGGCCCCGAGCCGGTGATCGCCGCCTTCGAGTCAGCCGAGGGCGAGGCCGCCGCCCTGGTCGCCGAAGTCGGCCGCCTGGGCGCGCTCGGGGTGGCGCTTGAGGAGGTGGCGGTCCTGCTGCGCACCAACGCGCAGATCCCGCTGGTGGAGGAGGCGCTGGCAGCCGCGGGGATCCGCTACCAGGTCCGCGGCGTGCTGTTCTTCCGCCGGCAGGAGGTGCGCCGGGCGCTTTCGGTGCTGTCGTCCCGCACCGCGCGGGCCGCGGGCGGGGGGCTGGTCGACGCAATCGAGGCGATCTGGTTCGAGCGGCTGGCGTTCCGCCGCGACCAGGAACCTGACAGCGAGGAGGCACGCCAGCGCCACGCCAGCCTGGTCAGCCTGCTCGGCGTCGCCGAGCGGCTCCAGGCCGACGGCGAGCACGCCGACCTGGCTGGCTTCCTCGCCGAGGTGCAGCGCCGCGCCGCCGACGAGGCCGCCGGGGTGGGCGGCGGGGTGAACCTGCTCACCTACCACAAGGCCAAGGGCCTGGAGTTCGACGCGGTGCTGCTTCCGGCTCTGGAGGAGGGGCTGTTGCCGATCCGGCAGGCCAGCGAGCCGGATGAGGTGGCGGAGGAGCGCCGCCTGCTCTACGTCGGCCTCACCCGGGCGCGGGTGCACTTGTGGGTCAGCTGGTCGGCTCGGCGGACGGGGCCGTCCGGGCGGGAGCAGCCCCGCAAGCCGTCGCGTTTCCTCGACGACCTGGTCCCGGTGGACGCCGGCCGGGTGCGGCCTCGGGCGGTCGCGGCGGGGATCGGGACGTCACGGGCCGCCCCGGGGGCGCGGGCCGGCAACGGCCGGGCTGGGGAGGGCACCGCCGGTAACGGGCGGGTGGAGGCCGCGCTCAGCTCAGCTCTTGGCGAGCGGCTGCGGGCTTGGCGTCGGGACCGCGCCAAGCAGGACGAGGTGCCCTCCTACGTCGTGTTCAACGACCGGACCCTGGCGGCGCTGACCGAGCGTCGTCCCCGTAGCCGCGGGGAGTTGCTCGCGGTCGAGGGGATCGGCCCGACCAAGCTGGATCGCTACGGAGAGGAGTTACTACGAATCCTTAGTGCTGACGAGTAGCTTGGCCGCTTCAGGCAGGCGAGAATAGGCTCATGTCACGTCAAAGGGAACGGGGCGCCCATCCGCCCGTCTGTCAGTACTGCGCCCGGGTCGCCGACACCAACGGTCTCGGGTTGCCGTTCGGCTGGACTGTCCAGACGGGAGCGCACGGCTTGACCTTCTTGTGCTCAGGCTGCACCCGCTCGAACCTGCGCTCGATCGAGTCGCGGATGTTCGAGCGGGACCCGGGCGGGTTCGGGCTGAACTGAGCGGCTGCTCGGGCGCTGGCGCCTGCTTCAGGCGCCAGCTGGGCCCGGTGCGGCGCCTTGCAGCGGCGCGGCGGCGGGCTCGGCGTAGCTGATGCGCCTGACGTGATCGTCGTCGAATTCGATGGTGGTCACGCTGCCGAGGGTGCAGCGGCGCCCGCCTGGCCAGTGCCCGAGGGGTCGGTGCTGGTAGGCGAGCCGCGCGACCCAGATCGGCGCCTGATGCGAGACCAGCACGACCTGCTGGCCACGGAACTCCTCCCTGGCGGAGGTGACCGCCGCCTGCACCCGCTCGGCGAGGTCGACGTTGCGCTCGCCCCATGACGGCGTGCGGATGTCGCGCAGCTTCCACCAGCTGGCCGGGTGGCGCAGGATGTACCAGCCGACGCTGCCGGCCACGCCCTCGAAGATCGAACTGGACTCGATCAGGCGCGGGTCGGCGCGGACTTCCAGACCGTGGGCCGCCGCGATTGGCGCGGCGGTCTGCTGCGCCCGTTCCAGCGGGCTCGCCAGCACCGCCGCCACCGGGATCGCAGCGAAGTAGCGGGCGAGCAGCTCCGCCTGGGCACGGCCGCGAGCGGAGAGGTTGAAGCCGGGCAGGCGTCCGTACAGGACCCGAGCCGGGTTCTCGACCTGCCCATGCCGCACCAGGTGGATGGTCGTCATCGGCATGGGTATGACCTCGCGGTTCAGTCCAGGGGCGCGGGCGGGGGGATATGTCGGGGCATGGTAGCAGCGGCCGGGGCGACACCGGCGAGCACGGCAGCGACCGCGGCGAGCAGCACGATCAGCCCGAGGGCGCGGGTAAGACCGAGCTGGCCGGCGACCATGCCGATCAGCGGCGGTCCGGCGAGCCCGCCAAGATAGCTCATGCCCGTCACCGCCGCGATCGCCGGGCCGGCGGGTTGTTGCACCGGGGGCCTACCGCTCGGCTGACCTTGATCCCCGGACCCCCCGGCGCCACGGCCGGCGCTCGAGAACACGATCGGGATCGTGATCGAGAGCCCCGCGCCGAGCAGGCCGAAGCCGAGGATGCCGGCCGGTCGTGTGGGGATCAGCAGGGCGACCAGCAGGCCCCCAGCGGCCAGGCTGGCCCCGGCGCGCAGGGCCAGGCGCGGTCCCCAGCGGGCGGTGGCGCGGTCACCGAGGAGGCGGCCGCTGGTCATCGCCAGGGAGAACGCGGCAAAGGCGAGGGCGGCGACGGCCGGGGAGGCTGCGCGGACCTCGCGCAGGTACACCGCGCTCCAGTCGCCGGCGGCGCCCTCGCCAAACAGGCAGCAGAAGCCGATCAGGCCAAGCAGGACGAGCCAGCGGGACGGCCGGGCCAGCCGCAGGGCCTGGCGTGACCCGTCGTCGGCGGCGAGCAGCCAGCGGTTGGCGCCCGCCGCGATGGCCGCGAGGCTGGCGGCCGCGAGCGTGAAGTGCGCCGCCGGGGTCAGGCCCAGCGCAGCCGCGGCGCTGCCGCCGAGCGCGCCGGCCAGCGCGCCGAGGCTGAACAGGCCGTGGAACGACGCCATGATCGGCCGCTGCCAGGCCCGCTCGACGGCGATGCCCTGGGTGTTCATGGAGACGTCCAGCAGTCCGTTGGCGAGTCCGAACAGCAGCAGCGCCGCCCACAGGGCCATCAGGTCCGGGGCCAAGCCCGCAAGCGGCAGGACGGCGCAGTGGGCGAACACCGCCGCCCGCGTCACCGGTCTGCTGCCACGGCGGGCCACCAGCGCGCCGGCCAGCGGGATGCCGGCCAGCGCGCCGAGCGTCGGCCCGAGCAGGGCGAGCCCAAGTTGGGGGGCGTCAAGGCCGAGGTGCCCCTTGACCGCCGGGATGCGCGCCGCCCAGGTGCCGATCAGGGCCCCGTTGACGAAGAACGTCACCGCCACCGCGATCCGCGCCCGCCGCACGACCCGGTCCGGCATGAACCTCGCCGTGTTCGTCGTGGCGCTCACGCTGTTCGAGTTGGGTCGCGGTGACACGATCGGCGGCTGGAGAGACAAAAAAGCCCCCGGACGGGGGCTTCAACGCCACACTGAAAGTTGTCGAGCTGACCTCCAGCCGGTTCTGCGGGATTATCCCGCGATGGCTGGCGGCGCGCGCTAGTTCTTGAACGCGTCAGGCGAGTAGTTCCACGGCTGGCCGCGGTCGATCTGGAAGCGGCCGCCGACCTCGGGGTCGCGGTCGATGCCGACGATCTGGTGGCACTTGGGGCATTCCCAGCGCTCAAAGCCGTGCGCGGAGCCTTGCAGCGTCATCCGCGAGCCGCACTTGTCGCACACCTCGCGCTGGAGGGTCGGGGTGCTGCTACCGCTGGTATCGCTGGGGAAGTCAGTACCCATGTCGTCGTCTCCTTGCTCCTCCCGGTCGTTCCCCGAGATGCACCTCCAGCATGGCCCAAGTCGCGCGATCTTGCATCTGCCGATCGCGGGATTCCGCATGCCGATCTCGTATCAGGACCTCGCCCGATTTGTAGCTCCTTGCCCTCTAGGTAGTTCTACCGTTCCTCGGTAGTTCCAACCGGCTCCGCACCCTCTCGCATTCCCCGCATAGCTTCTCACGAAGCTTCGACGTTGAGGCAATGGACGGCCACGACATTCAATTCGGCGGAAGGGACGCCGGAGTTCACCAGAGGGTTCACCAGCCTGGCCCCGGCGTCGGCCCCAGCAGGGCCGGTACGATGCGGAGCATGCCAGCACCAGTACCGGGCAGTCAGCCAGCGCCCCGGCGGGTCGTGCTCTCCGGCGATCCGCTCACCATCGACGACGTGGTGGCGGTCGCCCGGCAGGGCATCCTCGCAGAGCTGGGTGATACCGGACGCAAGCGTATGGCCGCCGCCCGCGAGGTGGTCGAGCGGGCCGTGGTCGAAGGCCGCCGCGTCTACGGCGTTTCGACCGGGTTCGGTCTGCTCGCCAACACCCCCGTCGCCCCGGGCGATCTCAAGGAGCTGCAGCGCCGCATCGTCCTGTCGCACGCCACCGGCAGCGGCGACCCGCTGCCCGCGGAGGTGGTCCGCGCCCTGCAGCTGCTGCGCGCCCGCACTCTCACCCAGGGCTTCTCCGGGGCCCGCCCGGCGGTGGTGGAGGCGTTGCTCGCCCATCTGGACGCCGGGATCACCCCGGTCATCCCCGAGCACGGCTCGGTCGGCGCCTCCGGCGACCTCGCCCAGCTTGCCCACCTCGCCCTGCCGCTGCTCGGCGAGGGCGAG
The DNA here is from genome assembly GCA_036395655.1 of Actinomycetota bacterium. Taxonomy (GTDB): domain Bacteria; phylum Actinomycetota; class CALGFH01; order CALGFH01; family CALGFH01; genus DASWDC01. Next base: position 7,113 of record DASWDC010000054.1, read on the forward strand.
GTCGAGCTGGATGGCCGGCGCATGCCCGCCCTCCAGGCGCTCCGCCAGGCCGGGCTGGAGCCGCTGCGGCTCTCCTACAAGGAGGGCCTGTCGCTGGTCAACGGCACCGAGGGGATGCTGGCGCTCGCCTGCCTGGCGATCGCCGACGCCGAGGCGCTGGCTACCGCCGCCGACCTGGTCTGCGCGCTGTCGATCGAGGGGCTGCTCGGCACCGACCGGCCCTTCCAGCAGCGCCTGCACGAGCTCCGGCCCCACCCGGGCCAGGCCGCCAGCGCGGCGAACCTCCGGGTGCTGCTGGCGGGCTCGCCGATCCTCGCCAGCCACCGCCACTCCGACCATGCCATCCAGGATGCCTACTCGCTGCGCTGTGCCCCGCAGGTCCACGGCGCCTGCCGCGACACGATCGCCTTCGCCCGCCAGGTCGCCGAGCGGGAGCTCGGCTCGGTCACCGACAACCCGGTCGTCTTCGCCGACTCGGGCGACGTGGTCAGCAACGGCAACTTCCACGGCGAGCCGCTGGCCTTCGTGCTCGACTACCTCGCCATCGCCCTCACCGAACTGGCCAGCATCAGCGAGCGCCGCGTCGACCGGCTGCTCGACCCCGCCCTCAACCACGACCTGCCCGCCTTCCTGACCCCGGACCCGGGGCTCAACTCGGGTCTGATGCTCACCCAGTACACCGCCGCCGCGCTGGTGAGCGACTGCAAGGTGCTCGCCCACCCGGCCTCGGTCGACTCGATCCCGACCTCCGGCAACCAGGAAGACCACGTCTCGATGGGCTGGACGGCCGGGCTGAAGCTCCGCCGCGTGGTCGCGAATGTCCGCCGCGTCCTCGGGGTCGAGGCGCTCTGCGCCGCCCAGGCCATCGACCTGCGCGCGCCGCTCCAGCCAGGGGTCGCCGTGGCCGGCGCGCTTGCCCGGTTGCGCCGCGACGTGCCGCCGCTGGACTCCGACCGCTACCTTGCTCCGGACATGCGGGCAGCCGAGGTGCTGATCGAACGCGGCGAGCTGGTGGCCGCGGCCGAACAGGCAGTCGGACCGCTGCGGTAGGGAGCCGCCGCAACGCCACAACGACGGCAAGTGCGCAGGACCGAGTGCGCTGGCAAGGCAAGGAGGAACCATCATGGAAGGCGCACGGACGGTGCGTGCCCCCCGGGGCCCGGAGCGCTCCTGTCTGGGCTGGCAGCAGGAGGCGGCCCTGCGGATGCTCTGCAACAACCTCGACCCCGAGGTCGCCGAGCGGCCCGACGACCTGGTCGTCTACGGCGGCACCGGCCGGGCGGCGCGCGACTGGAAGGCGTTCGACCGGATCGTTGCGACGCTGCGGCGCCTGCGCGGCGACGAGACCCTGCTGGTCCAGTCGGGCAAGCCCGTGGGGGTCTTCCGCACCCACTCGTTCGCGCCCCGGGTGCTGCTCGCCAACTCCCTGCTGGTCCCCGCCTGGGCCACCTGGGAGGAGTTCCGCGAGCTGGAGGCGGCGGGGCTGACCATGTACGGGCAGATGACCGCCGGCTCCTGGATCTACATCGGCACCCAGGGGATCCTCCAGGGCACCTACGAGACCTTCGCGGCGCTGGCAGCCGCCCGGGGCTGGCCGAGCCTGGCCGGCAAGGTCGTGCTCACGGCAGGGCTCGGCGGCATGGGCGGCGCCCAGCCGCTGGCGGTCACCATGAACGAGGGCGTGGCGCTGTGCGTCGAAGTCGATCCCGAGCGGATCGAGCGGCGCCTGGCCACCGGCTATCTGGACGAGCGCGCCGACGACCTCAAGGACGCCGTGGCACGGGTGGAGGCCGCGGCGCGGGACGGCCGGGCGCTCTCGGTCGGCCTGCTCGGCAACGCCGCCGACGTGCTGCCCAAGCTGCTCGCCGCCGGGTTCCAGCCCGACGTCGTCACCGACCAGACCTCCGCCCACGACCCCCTCGGCGGCTATGTCCCGAGCGGCATCAGCCCCGGCGACGCGCCCGCCGCCCAGGCGGCGGACCCGAGCGGCTACGTCAAGCAGGCCCGCGAGTCGATGGCGGCCCACTGCGAGGCGATGGTCGGCTTCCTGCGTGGCGGCGCCGAGGTCTTCGACTACGGCAACAACCTGCGTGGCGAGGCCCGGGCGGCCGGGTTCGCCGACGCCTTCGCCTACCCCGGCTTCGTCCCCGCCTACATCCGGCCGCTGTTCTGCGAGGGCAAGGGCCCCTTCCGCTGGGCCGCCCTGTCGGGCGAGGAGGCCGACATCGCCCGCACCGACCGGGCGGTGCTGGAGCTGTTCGGCGACGACCAGCACCTGGTCCGCTGGCTGCGCATGGCCTCAGAGCGGGTCCATTTCCAGGGCCTGCCCGCGCGCATCTGCTGGCTCGGCTACGGCGAGCGCCAACAGGCCGGGCTCGCCTTCAACCAGCTGGTCGCCCGCGGCGAGCTGGCCGCCCCGATCGTGATCGGCCGCGACCACCTGGACTCCGGCTCGGTCGCCTCCCCCTACCGCGAAACCGAGGCGATGGCCGACGGGTCCGACGCGATCGCCGACTGGCCGATCCTCAACGCGCTGCTCAACACCGCCTCCGGGGCGTCGTGGGTGAGCGTCCACCACGGCGGCGGGGTCGGCATCGGCCGATCGATCCACGCGGGCGTGGTGGTGGTCGCCGACGGCACCGAGGAGGCCGCCCGCCGGGTCGAGACCGTCCTCACCAACGACCCCGGCACCGGGGTGATGCGCCACGCCGACGCCGGCTACGACCGCGCCGTCCAGGTGGCGGGGGAGCGCGGCCTCGACCTGCCGTCGGTGACGCCGGCCAAGCGCACGGGCGAGCCAGGCGACGCTCTCCATGGGAGGACGCCGGCTGAGCGCGCAGGCGAGCGAAGCGATGCCGTCCATGGGAGGCCGGCGGAGGTGGAGGCGGAGGCGGCGCCGCCCGCCCTCCGCACCCGGATCCGGCTGGAGGGCGGGCGGTGGCGGCGGTGGCCAGAGGGGCGGTCGACTTCCTGCTCACCGGGGCCGGGCAGCTGGTCACCGCGAGCGGTGACGCCGGCCCGGCCGCCGCCCGGCTCGGTGTGGTGGAGCGAGGCGCGGTCGCGGCCAGCGGCGGCACGGTGGTGTTCGCCGGGCCCGAGGCGGAGCTGCCGGACCTGCCGCTGGCGGCTGACGCCGTCCGGATCGACGCCGGTGGTCGGGCGGTCGTGCCCGGGTTCGTCGATGCCCACACCCACCTGGTGTTCGCCGGCGACCGCGCCGACGAGTACGCCGGCCGGCTGCGCGGCGTCTCCTACGAGGAGACCCTGGCAGCCGGTGGCGGCATCAACCGCACCGTCCGCGAGACCCGCGCCGCCAGCGACGCCCAGCTGGAGCGCAGTACCGCTGAGCGGCTCGTGCAGGCGGGGCGCCACGGCACCACCACGCTGGAGGTCAAGTCGGGCTACGGCCTCAACGTCGCCGACGAACGGCGCTCGCTGGAGGTGATCGCGCGGCTGCGGGCGCGCACCCCGCTCGACCTGGTGCCGACCTTCCTCGGCGCGCACCTGATCCCGCCGGAGTTCGCCAGCGACCGCGCCGCCTACCTCGACCTGCTGGAGCACGAGATGCTCCCGGTCTGCGCGCCGCTGGCCGAGTTCGTCGACGCCTTCTGCGACCGGGGCGCGCTCACGGTGGAGGAGTCCCGCCGGGTGCTGCGGGCCGGCAAGCGCCACGGCCTGGCGCTGAAGGTCCACGCCAACGAGCTGGGCCCCACCGGCGGCGCCTGGCTGGCCGCCGAGCAGCGCTGCGTCTCCGCCGACCACCTGCTGTTCCTCGACTCGGCCGAGGCAGCCGCGATGCGGCGGGCCGGGACGGTCGCGGTGCTGCTGCCGGGCACCAGCTTCCTGCTGAAGACCGGTCGGGCCGCGCCGATCCAGACCCTGCGCGACGCCGGGACCACCGTCGCGCTCGGCACCGACTGCAACCCGGGCACCTGCTACAGCGAGTCGATGCAGCTGATGATCGCCCTGGCCTGCGTCCACGGCGGCCTCACCCCCGAGGAGGCGCTGCTCGCCGCCACCGACGGCGCCGCCAAAGCGCTCAGCCGAGCCGGCCGCGCCGGCCGGCTCGCCCCCGGGTCCGCCGCCGACCTGGTCGTCCTGGCCGGCCGCTCCTACGCCGACCTGGCCTACCACCTGGGCGTCAACCTGGCGCACCAGGTGGTCAAGGGCGGCAGGGTGGTCGCCAGCGACGGCCGCCCGGTCGCCCTCCTTGCCCCAGAGCCGGAACCGGCGGACTGATGGGGCAGGATCTGTTCGAGAGCGTCCCCAATATTTCGGAGGGCCGGCGGGGCGCGGTGGTCGACGAGATCGCGGCCGCCTTCGCCGGGGCGCATCCGGACGTCCGTCTGCTCGACCGCTCCTCCGACCCGGATCACAACCGCTCGGTGCTGACGCTGGCAGGGCCTGGCGCGGCCCTGGTGGAGGCCGCGGTGGCCGGGGCGGCCGCGTGCGCCCGCCTGATCGACCTCACCCAGCAGGACGGCGTCCATCCCCGTATGGGCGCCCTCGACGTGCTGCCGTTCATCCCGCTGGGAACCATGCGCTTGGTGGAGGGCGTCCCGCTGGCGCTGGCGGCGGGCCGCCGGCTGGTCGCCGAGGTCGGCATCCCCGTCTACTTCTACGGCGCCGCCGCGCGACGACCGGAGCGGGCGGCGTTGCCGCGAGTCCGCGGCCGCGGCTTCGAGGCGCTGCTGACGAGCGCTGCCAGCGACCCGGACCGCGCGCCCGACCTCGGCGGCCCGGCGCCGCACCCGACGGCCGGGGCGACCGCGATCGGGGTGCGCTCCTTCCTGATCGCCTACAACGTGAACCTGGCGAGCGACGACCTCGCGGCGGCACGGTCCATCGCGACCGCGGTCCGTGAGCGGGACGGCGGCCTGCCAGCGGTGCGGGCACTCGGCCTCGCCCTGCCCGGCCGGGGCCTGACGCAGGTCTCGATGAACCTGCTCGACTACCGGGTGACCCCGCCGGCGGCCGCCTTCGCCGCCGTCGCCGCGCTCGCCGCGCAGCGCGGCGTCGAGGTGGCAGAGTCCGAGCTCGTCGGACTGATCCCCGAGGCCGCCATCGACGGCGTCGACCCGGCCGAGCTCCGGCTCCGCGACTTCAGCCGGGGGCGCCTGCTGGAGTGGCGCCTCCGGCAGGAAATCGGGTAGGAACACCCCGCGCGATTGGCGCTCTCCAGCCAGGCGTGCTCGAATGCGACTGGCGATATCGAGCAGCGACAGCGCAGCGACCCGGCCGTGGCGGGAGGAGAACGGTGAAGCGCGGAGAGGGCCTGTCGGGCCCGGGCAGTGGCGACAACCCCGAGTGGTTCAAGAGCCCACCACCGCTGCCTCGGGTGCCAGTCACCCGCAGGGCACCGGTCGCGCCCGCGACGGCGCCGCCGCCTGCCTCGACGGCGCCGCCGGCAGCGACCGGCCCGCTGGCCCTCCCTGACGAGCCGCCGACCGAGCAGCTTCCGCTGCCCGAGTCCGAGTCCATTGCCGAGCCCGGCGAGCCGGGCGGCCCCGTTGCGGCCGCCGCGCCGGCGGGCCAGCCGCGCGCGTACTGGTTCGGCCTGGCGGTGCTGGTTGTGGGACTGGTGGCGATCATGTCGTCGCTGGCGACCCACGTGACCTCGATCGTCCAGACAGTCCTGCTGGCCACCCCGCTGCTCCTGCTCGGTGTGGGGCTGGAGCGGGTCGGCCGCGGGGTCGGTCGCGCCTCGCTGCGCACGCTCGGCGCCGTGGTGATCGTGGTGGCCGTGGCGAGCCCGGTGGCGCTGTCGCTCTCCCGGCCCGGCTCGCAGGTCAGCACCACCGTGGACGAGCAGGTCCCGGCGGGCGCCAGCAACGGGGCCCTGCACGTCACCCTCGGCGGCGGCCAGCTCCACGTCGGCCCGGGGGCTCCCGGGCTGGTCCGGGGCGAGCTGCTCAGCCCGGGGACGCCGAGCACCGAGGTCTCCACCAGCGGCAAGACCGCCGTGGCAGCCCTGGCCGGACCGCGCCAGCACGGGCTGCTCGCCCGCAACCGCGGCAGCGACTGGGACGTCCGGCTGGGCAGCGGCCTGCCATGGACGCTCAAGGTCGACGCCGGGCCGCTGACCGCCGACTTCGACCTCCGCCAGCTCAACGTCCAGGGCGTCGACCTCTCCTCCGGCATCTCCCGGGTCGCCCTGCGCCTCAACCAGCCGGCCGCCAGGGTCCCTGTCAGCCTGCAGGTCTCGACCGGGCTGCTCGACGTCTACCTGCCCAGGAGCGCCTCCTGTGAGATCCGGGTGACGGCCCCCGTGGGCGCTCTGGTCCAGAGCAACTTCGGCTCCCAGGGCCTGGTGTCCCAGGGAGGAGCGTGGCGTACACCGGGGGAGAGCGCGACCGCCACCTTCGTGATCGAGGTCCGCGTCGGCGCCGGCCGAGTCCGCATCCACCGCGTCTGACCCCCGAGCGGCCCAGCGTCCGGCGGTGTCAGGGGACAGCTGCTTGCTGGTGAGGCAAACTACGTAGAAAACGCGACTGGCTCGCTCCCTGTGAAACGTAGAAAATGCCCCACCGACTTGAAGTTGCCAACAGAGCGGACGTCATGACCGACCAACCTCTTCCCAGCCTCCCGATGACCGCGACCGTGGAGGGCGCCAATCCGCCGCCGGGCGGCGGTGCTTCATCCGAGGGCAGCGGCGGTGCCGGGCAGCGCCGCGGCAAGCTCGCCGCGGCGTTCTCCACCATGATGCTGCTGATCGGCGGCCTTGCCTTCGGCGCCTGCATCGCCCTGCTCGGCGGGTACGCCACCCGGCTCGCCAGCGAGGTCGGCGGTGGTGGCAACCCGGCCGCCGACGCCGTCGCGCCAGCTGCCCATGGGGCGGCCCATGGGGCGGCCAGTGGGGCGGCCAGTGGGGCGGCCAGCAGCGCCCTGAGCGACCAGGCTGCGATGACCGTGCCGGGCGACACCGCCTCGATCTCGCGGTTTGGGCGGGCCGCCGCCGACATCACCGTGCTCCACGTGGGCGTGGCCATGGTCGAGTCGGAGCCCCTCGGGGCGCGGCCGGAGCAGGGCTTCTTCGTGGTGGTGAAGGTCAAGGTGGTGGCGACGGGCATCAGCTTCGACGTCAGCTCCTACGACTTCGACGTCCTGGAACCCGACGGGTCGCCGGCGCCACGGGCGACCCCGGTGACCGCTTGGAAGCCGCCGCTCTACGCCGCCAGGCTCAGCCTGGCGGGCAGCACCGGCGGGGCCCTGGTGTTCGACGCGCCCGCGCGGCATGGGCTGGTCGCCTACGCCCCCCATGGCGTGCCGCTGGTGGAGTGGCGGTTCTGAGCCGGTTCCGCGGGGACCCGTCGTTGATGGCCGGCGTTCATGGCATCGACGTTGCCGATGCCGCCTCGACAGGGATGGCGCCCCCGGTTATAGTGAGTAAGTCGAACATGTGTTCGACAGGGAGGTGCCCGCATGTCCATGTTCCTGGCCCGGTTCGTCGCAGTCGTCGCCGGTGTCGCCATGATCACCCTCATCACCGGCAGCGAGCGCGCCCGCGACACGATCGGCCGCCACTCCCGCGCCGGCTGGTTCTACGTCCTGCTCGGCATCGCCGCGCTTGAGGTGGCGCTGTGGCGCGGCGGTTTCCATCTCATGGTGCGCACCCTCGGCGCCGGACTGCTGTTCGTCGTGCTGGTACCCGCCGTCCAGGTGCTGTTCGGCCTGATCGACGGCGTCTGGTCCTGGTCTCGGCGCCGTGTCGATCGCCGCACCCTCTACCGCGAGAGCGACAGCGTTCCCTGGCGCTGACCCGCGCAGCCAAGCGTCAGCCCTGAGCAGGTTCCACCCTGGCAGATTCTGCTCAGGTATTGCGGTTCCCCGGCGGCTATGTGCTAATTGCGATACTCGCGCGTGGAGCGCTGCGTTCGGGGCTAAGGAGGGTGAACCGCTCCATGGTACTGGTGTGGCTGATTGTCGCTGTGACCGCGTCGATCCTGCTCGTGTTCGTCGCCGGGGCGCCCAGCGGGTCCCAGACCATCGAGTTGATCGCGGTCGCCGCCGTGGTGATCGGCGGCCTGCGGTACCTGAGCCTTCGCCGCCTGCGGCTGCAGGCGTTCATGCATGTCAGAGAGACGATCAAAGCAGACAACCTGGAAGCGTACGTCCACCAACGCCAGGCGCTCCGCGGCGCCATCCGCAGCGCGCGGCGCGAGCGTCGGCTGGTGGCTCGATCCACCAGGCTCGGCACCTTCTATCCGCCGATCGCCAGCCGACCCGCCGACCCGGGCAACTACGTCAAGCTCCGCCTTGGCGGGATCGCCTCCCCCTGGGTTCGCGTCCAAGACGTCCGCGGCATGATCATCCGCTGGACTCCGTTCGTGCGCTCCCCGAACGAGGCCTTCCTCACCGAGCTGACCGAGGGTGTCGCCCACTTCTGGGGCGTCGACCCGACCGTGCCGATCCGCTCCAACCTGAACCTGACGGCCAAATCAGTCCAGTTCAGGCTTCCGTAGCGGAAACCGCGACCAAACGCCCGCAAGAACGCGCTGACGAGGCCCCGGTGACCGTGGGTCCCGCTCCCTGTCTTCCCCTTACAGGGAGATGGCCGTTGTCTCACCGGAGGCCTCGTCGTCAGCACGATCGCATGCCGCCCCGGGCGCGTCAACGAACCTGTCCCCAGGGTCTGTGGATAGTGCTGGGGACAACCTGACCTGCGCTGTTGATCATGGATCGGGAACTGTGGACAACCAGCGGGCGGCTGGGGACAGGGAGATGGACATTCGGTGTCCACTACCACGATGACCTGCCCCGCGCTCGCCAAAGCCTGTGGACAGAGAAATATTTCTGTCACACCGGCGTGCCATACTCCCCCGGATGGCCGAACCAACCACCTCGCAGCCGCCCGTCCGGGTGATCCGCAGCGCCCGGCGCCGCAAGACCGTGACCGCCTACCGCGAGGGCGACACGGTCGTCGTCCTCCTCCCCGCCCGGCTCAGCCGGCGGGAGGAGGCGCAGTGGGTCGCCACCATGCTGCAGCGCCTGGAGCAGCGTGAGCGCCGCCGCCAGCCAGCGACCGACGAGACGCTGCAGCGGCGCGCGCTGCTGCTCGCCAGGCGCTACTTCGACGGCGCGGTCGAACCGGCCTCGGTGCGCTGGGTCAGCAACATGCGCACCCGCTACGGTTCCTGCACCCCGGGGGACGGCACCATCCGCCTCTCCGACCGCATCGCCCCCTACCCGACCTGGGTGCGCGACTACGTGCTTGTCCACGAGCTGGCGCACCTCGCCGTCCCGGACCACTCCGCCGCGTTCTGGGCGCTGGTCGCCCGCTACCCGATGGCCGAGCGCGCCCGCGGCTTCCTGATCGCCAAAGGCCTGGAGGAACACGAAGCCGCCGATGACTAGCCGCCGGCGTCCGGGCCCTCGGCTCGCGGCGGCTCCGCTTCGTCCTCGCCCGCGCTGTCGTCGCCGAGCAGGGCGCGCAGGCCCTCCTCCAAGCTGATCTCCTGGCCGCCGACCAGGCCGATCCGCTCCAGCCAGCGGCCGGGCGCGTCGAGCTCCTCGGGGGTCGGCAGGAAGTTGGGATGCGCCCAGATCCGGTCGAGTCCCTCGACGTCGGTGGCAGCCAGGACCTCGCGGCAGAACCGCTCGCCCCGCGCGACCGCGGCCTGCGACGGATCGACCCGCAGCAGCTGCGCGAACAGGGCATGCGCGCCGGCGGGGTCGGCGAAGCGGCGCTCCACCGCCGTCTCGATCGCCGCCAGGGCGGGCAGGCGCCCCTCCAGCACCCGGCCGCTGAGCCCCACCGCGTACCCGCCGGTCAGCGCCAGCAGCACGGCGAGCCGCTGGGTGGCGGCCTGGAGCGCCGGGCTTGGCTCGCCGAGCAGCCCACCACCCTCGAGCATCTCCTGCAGGTTGTCGAGCCGGTTCAGGTCCTGGAGCTTCTCCATCAGCGCGGCCGGGTCCGGCTCAGTGAGCCTCGCCATCTCCTCCATCAGCTCGCGCAGATGGCCGGGCAGCCACGCCACCCCGGCGAACAGCCGCTGGCGGACCACCTCGTGGCAGGCGAGCCAGAGCCGCAGCTGGTCTGTCGGGACGTCGCTGGCCTGCTCGAAGGCGTCCACGTTCTCGATCAGCAGCACCACCGTGGCCGGATCGGCAGGCGGGATCGCCAGGTCGTACTGGCCGAGCACCAGGCGGGCGAGCTGGCCGACCACGCCGCCGACCTGCAGGCCGGCGATCAGGCTGCCGAGCCGTCCGACCATCCCGGCCATCTCCGGCGGCACGCCAGCCTCGGCCCCGAGGCCCGGGGCCGAGCCGGTCGCCTCGGCCACGCGGCGGGCGGCCGGTTCGACCAGGGGTGCGACCGACGGCAGCACCGCCTCGGCCCAGTCCGGCCGGCTGCTCAGCCGGGCGGTGAGGGGACGCGGCGGCGCCGGCAGGCTGCCCACCGGTTCGACCCACAGCTCGGCGAGGCGCAGACGCTCGTCCCAGGCACGCTGCTCGGCCGGCTCGGGAACGTACGCGGGGCTTGGCAGCGCCGGCGTGGCCCCAAGCGCCTCGGCCCCGGCGGCCGTCGCCACCGCCACCTGGCGGGCCAGCTCCCAGTTGACGGGGCCCGACTCACCCGCCAGCAGCCGCGCGAACTCGCGGAACAGGGGGATCCTGCCGAAGAACTCCCCGCCCTCACCTGGGTTGGCACTCATGCACCCAATCCTACTCGCGCAACCCCCGCCCCAAGCCGCGCCAAGCCGGTGGATTGTGTCCTGGTTCACCGGTGATGCTCCGGTCATAAGGGTGGCAGGAACGGTAGCCTGAAGCCGACGGCAAACGGCGTTGGCAAGCCGATGGCATCGGGGCTCCCCGAGACGTGGAAGGGGCGGAAGCGGTGGCACGAACGGTCGCCCTGGCAGGGGCAGCACATCCGGGAGCGGGGCAGCTCGCTCTGGCGCTGGAGGACGACCCGGCGGTCGAGCGGGTCCTCGCCTTCACCCATGCCGAGCTGCCCATGCTCGGCCCGAAACTGGAGGTCGTACCGGCGGGCCCCGGCGAGGAGCGCTTCGCCAAGACTCTGGCCGAGGCCGACACGCTGGTGGTGTTCCCGCTGATCGACGCGACCGACCGCAGCGAGGCCGGCCAGCGGGACCAGGTCCTGGAGGGCGTGCGGGCCGCCCTCCAAGGGGCCACAGGCGCGGCCACCGTGGTGCTGTGGTCCAGCGGGATCGTCTACGGCGCCCATCCCGACAACCCCGTCCCCCTCACCGAGGCGCAGCCGATCCGCCCGAACAGCGACTTCGCGCCCGCGGAGCTGCTGGCCGAGGTGGAGCGCCTGGTGCTCGACACCGCCGCCGCCGGCGGCCGCGGCACGGTGGTGCTGCGCGGCGCCGCGATCTGGGCGCCGCCATGGGGGACGTTCCTGTCGCGGCTGCTGCAGGCGCCAGCGATCGCTGCGGTGCGCGGCTACGACCCGCCGGTGCAGGGCCTCGACCCCGCCGACGCGGCCAGCGCCCTGGCCTTGGCGACCCAGGGCGGACTGAGCGGCCTCTACAACGTCGCCCCGGACGACTGGGTGCTGGCCAGCGAGGCCGCCAGGATCGCCGGGCGCCGCCGCCTGGAGATCCCCGAACGGGTCGCCTTCACCACTACCGAACGGCTCGGCCGCGTTGGCGTGTCCAGCGCCGTCTCCGGTGAGCTGCACTACCACATGCACCCATGGGTGCTCGACAACCGCCGCCTGCGCGCCGCCGGCTGGGCACCGGGTTCGACCACCGCCGCGGCGATGGCCGCAGCCGGCCAGGCCCTGCCCGAGGGGATCCACGTCGGCCGGATCCAGGTGCGGCGCAGCGACATCTACCGGGGCGCCGCCGCCGGGCTCGCGCTGGTCGCCGCACTCGCCATCGCACGCCAGCGGCAGGCGCGCCGCTCGCCGACGCGCCGCGGCACCAGCGGTCCGTCATGAGTCCGTCATGAGCGGGTCGCGCTGAGGCCACCATGCTGTAAGAGGGATTCCGATGAGCAGGGCGCTCGCGATTGACCTCGGCACCGCCAACACCCTGGTCTACGTCAAGGGCCAGGGCGTCCGGCTCACCCAGCCGACGGTCATCGCGCTCAACGAGCGGACCGGCGAGATCCTCGCCATGGGCGACGAGGCCTACGCCATGATCGGCCGGACCCCTGGCCACATCGTGGCGGTGCGGCCGCTGCGGGGCGGCGCGATCTCCGATTTCGACACCGCCGCGCGGCTGCTCCGGCTGCTGCTGCGGCGCGTCGGCGCCGGCCGGCTGACCCGGCCGAAGGTGGTGATCTGCGTCCCGTCGGCGATCACCCCGGTGGAGCGGCGGGCCGTGCAGGAGGCGACCCTTGAGGCCGGGGCCAGAGCCGCCTACCTGCTGGAGGAGCCGATGGCGGCGGCGATCGGCGCCGACCTGCCGGTGCTGGAGCCGGCGGGCAGCCTGATCGTGGACGTGGGCGGCGGCACCACCGAGGCGGCCTGCATCTCACTTGGCGGGATCGTCGCTCACAACGCCATCCGCACCGCGGGCTTCGACCTGGACGCCGCGATCATCCAGCATGTGCGGCGTGAGTACGCGGTCACCATCGGCGAGCGGAGCGCCGAGGCGGTGAAGATCGCCGTGGGCTCCGCGATCCCGCCCCACACCCGGGGCCGCGGGGGCGACGGCGCCGACAAGGTCACCGACAAGGTCGAGGTGCGCGGCCGCGAGCTGGCCACCGGGCTGCCCAAGACCCTGCTGCTCGGCGCCGCCGAGGTCCACGAGGCGCTGGAGGAGCCGGTGGGGCAGATCGTGCAGGCGGTCCTGGACACCCTCTCGGCGGCCCCGCCGGACCTCGCCAACGACGTCCTCGACAAGGGCATCTTCATGACCGGCGGGACCAGCCTGCTGCGCGGCCTGCGCACCCGCATCGCCCAGGAGACCGGCGTCCCGGTCCATCTGGTGGAGCAGCCCCTCGACTGCGTGGTGCTGGGCGCCGGCCAGGTGCTCGAGTCGTTCGACAACCTGGCGCCGCTGTTCGTCGGGACGCCCGGGTTCGGCTGAGACATCAGACGCGGCCGATGCACCTTATGATGCGTTGAGAGGCAGGAGCGGGTGGGAGCGGGAGGTCGCGTGCGGCAGTGGGTCCTGGTCGGCGTCGGTGCGGTGGTCCTGGTCGCCGTCGTGCTGACACTGAATTTCTACCAGCTCCCAGTGGTGGCGCTGTCGCCCGGCCCGGCCGAGGACGTGCTCAGCCGCATCAAGGTGGCTGACAGCACCCACGTCTACGACTCCAAGGGGAAGCTCTTCCTGACCTCGGTCGGGATCGACGACAACGTGCGCTTCTACCAGGCGATCCTTGATTTCGCCAACCCTGACGTCCAGCTGCGCCCCCGCCAGGAGCTGTTCCCCAAGGGCCAGAGCACCCAGCAGGTCGACCAGCAGAACGCCAGCGACATGGATGAGTCCAAGCAGACCGCGATGGTGGTGGCGCTGCGCCAGCTCGGCTACCACGTCGAGCCGCAGAGCGTGACGGTCGCCGCCGTGCTCAGCGGCGCGCCCGCCGACGGCAAGCTCCAGGTCGGCGACCGCATCCTGCGGGTGGACGACGCCGCGGTCAGCAGCATCAAGCAGGTCCAGGACACCATCAGGCGCCACCACGTCGGCCAGACGGTCGCCTTCACGGTCAGCCGCCACGACGCCGCCCGCACCGTGGCGGTCGCGGTCGGGGCCGACGGGGGCCAGCCGCGCGTCGGAGTAGCGCTCCACGAGGACTTCGGCAAGCTGCCGGTGAACCTCTCGATCGACACCGAGGACATCGGCGGCCCCTCGGCCGGGCTGATGTTCACCCTGGGGATCATCGACAAGCTCACCCCGGGCGACCTGACCGGCGGCCGCAGAATCGCCGGGACCGGCCAGATCGAGATCAACCAGACAGTCGACCCGATCGGCGGGATCGACGAGAAGCTGGTCGCGGCCAAGCGGGAGGGCGCCACCGTCTTCCTGGTCCCCGCCGACAACTGCGCCGAGGCCAAGGCCCACCCGCCAAGCGGCCTGCGCCTGGTGAGGGTGCGCACCCTGACGGACGCGCTCGACTTCCTGCGGCCGAAAGCTGGCGACCCAGCGCCACAGGGCTGCTGACGCCAGCGGGGGAGGCCGCTCAGGAGCTGCGCGGGCCGCCGCCGGTCGCCGCCAGGATCACGCTGCCAGCCAGCAGCGCGAACGAGGTCGCGATGATCAGGTCGATGAACGTTGCCGATACCCCCTTGACGTCCCGCAAGCGGTGGCCCTCGCCGGTACAGGCGACGGCGCGCCGAAAACGGTACGGGAGTCATACCACTTTGCCATGGGGCCCCTGTCGACGCCCTGTGGACAGTCGCCTTCGCTCTGGCCGCCCAAGTGCTAGGGTCTGGCCTAGAAACACCCTGGTCCCCGCAACGAAACGTCGTGGAGTGAAAGGTCTGGTCACGTGGTCGCAGCGCGTCGCCCTCCCCGCCGCTGGACGCTCGCCGTCCTGTTGCTGGCGTTCGTCCTGCTGGCCGCGGTCGGCAGCCTCTCCAGCTTCTATACCGACCTGCTCTGGTTCCGCGAAGTCGGCAAGAGCCCCGTGTTCTGGGGCCAGCTCCGCGCCAAGGCCATGCTCGGCCTGCTGGCGGGCGCGGGCACCGCGCTGATCGTGGGGCTGAACTTGTGGCTGGTCGAGCGGCTCGCGCCCCGCTACGGCCTCGCGGTGGTCGGCCGGCCCCAGGTGGAGCGCGCCCAGCAGATCCTCGGCCCCTACCTGCGCCCGCTGCGGCTCGCCATCGCCGCCTTCATCGGCCTGGTCGTCGGGCTGCAGGCGACCGGCTCGTGGCAAACCTTCCTGCTGTGGCGCAACGCGGTCTCCTTCACCGGCGCTGACGCCACCGACCCGCAGTTCCACCGCAACGTCGGCTTCTACGTCTTCCAGCTTCCCTTCCTGCGGGCGGTGTTCGGCTGGCTGTTCACCACCCTGCTGCTCGCCTTCCTGCTGTCCGCCGCCGCCCACTACCTGCTCGGCGGCATCCGCCCGCAGGCCGAGTCCCACCGCATCGCCGCGCCGACCCAGACCCACCTGTCGATCATGCTCGGCCTGATCGTCGCGCTGAAGGCCTGGGGGTACTGGCTCAACAAGTACGAGCTGGTCTACTCGACCCGCGGGGTGGTGGCGACGGGGGCCTCCTACACCGACGTGAAGGTGCAGCTGCCCGCGCTCCAGATGCTGTTCTGGGTGGCGTTGATCTGCGCGTTGCTGTTCTTCTGGGGGGCGCGCAGCCGCGGCATCGCGGTACCGCTGTTCAGTATCGTGCTGCTGGCCGCCGTCTCGGTGATCGTCGGCGGAGTGATCCCCACGGTCGTGCAGCGCTTCCGGGTCGCCCCGCAGGAGCTGCAGCGCGAGCAGCCCTACATCCAGCGCAACATCCAGGCCACCCGCGCCGCGTTCGGGCTGTCGTCGGTGGACTCGCAGCCGTTCCCGGACAGCACCAACCTGACCGCGGGCGATGTTGAGGCCAACGCCAGCACCGTCGACAACATCCGCCTGTGGGACCCGGAGGTGCTGCAGCCGGGCATCCAGAGCCTGCAGGCGGTTGCCCAGTACTACTCGTTCAGCGACGTGGACGTCGACCGCTACAAGGTCGCGACCGACCCCCAGTCCCAGGCGCAGTTGCGCCAGGTGATGGTCGCCGTGCGCGAGGTCGACCCGACCGGGCTCACCTCCTCCGCCAAGACCTGGCAGAACCTGCACCTTGCCTATACCCACGGCTTCGGGATCGTGGCGACCCAGGTGAACACGTCAGCGAACCAGGGCCAGCCGGACTTCATCGTCCACGACTTCGACCAGACCAACTCGCCGATCCCGATCGACCAGCCCCGCGTCTACTTCGGCGAGCCGCCCCCTGGCTCGACCGACTACGTCGTGGCCAACTCCAAGCAGCCGGAGGTCGACAGCCCCAACGCCAGCGGCGGCAGCAACACCGCGCCCTACCAGGGCGACGGCGGCATCCCGCTGTCGAGCTTCCCCCGCCGGCTCGCCTTCGCGTTGCGCTTCCGCGACATCAACCTGCTCATCTCGGGGAACCTGACCAGCCATTCGCGGCTGATGTTCAACCGCGACATCCGCGACCGGGTCGAGAAGGTCGCCCCGTTCCTGCAGTGGGACGGCGACCCCTACCCGGTGGTCGTCAACGGCAAGATCATGTGGGTGCGCGACGGCTACACCACCACCGCGAACTACCCGTACTCGTCGCGGATCGACCTCGGCAACGCCGCCCGCCGCGCCAGCGGCCAGCGTGGCGTCCAAGGTACCGGCAACTACATCCGCAACTCGGTCAAGGCCGTGGTCGACGCCTACACCGGCAAGGTGACGCTGTACGCCTTCGACGAGAGCGACCCGCTGCTGCGGGCCTGGCGCAAGGCGTTCCCCAGCCTGTTCGCCCCCAAGGCGAGCATGCCCGCCGACCTCACCCAGCACCTGCGCTACCCAGAGGACCTGTTCTCCATCCAGACCGAGCGCTTCGCCAGCTACCACATCGCCGACGCGGCTGGCTTCTACTCCAAGGGCGACTTCTGGGCGCTGCCGCAGGACCGCTCCGGCGTGATCGTCTCGCAGCAGAACGCCGCCCAGCAGGGGACCGCCGCCGGGCTGAGCCTCGCGACGAGCCAGGCAATGCGGCCCTACTACCTGCTGACCAAGCTGCCCGGCCAGACCGATCCACAGTTCGTGCTGGTGATGCCGTTCACCCCGAACAACAAGGAGAACATGGTCTCCTACATGGCGGTGGACTCCGACCCGCAGGACTACGGCAAGATCACCCTGTTCAGCCTGAACCGCACCCGGCAGGTGTTCGGCCCGACCCAGGTGAACAACCGGATCCTGGCCGACTCCACGATCTCCTCCAAGATCTCCCTGCTCAATCAGCAGGGCTCCAAGGTGATCCTCGGGAACCTGCTGATCGTCCCGGTGAAGGACTCGCTGCTGTACGTCCAGCCGATCTTCGTGCAGGGCTCGGGCAGCAACTCCTTCCCGCTGCTGCAGAATGTCGCGGTCTTCTACAACAGCGCCGTCGGCTTCGACACCACCCTGACGGGCGCGATCTCGCAGGCGCTCGGTGCGCAGGTCCAGACGCCCTCCACGCCGTCGGCGCCCTCGACCACCCCGCCCGCCGGCCTCACCGCGACCGGCCGCCAGCTCCTGCAGCAGGCCAACCACGAGTACGCGCTCGCCCAGCAGTCGCTCAAGGCGGGCAACCTGGCCGACTACCAGAAGCACGTCAACAACATGGAGAAACTGCTGCAACAGGCACTCGGGTCCTCCACCAGCGGCGTCACCACCACAACCACCCCGAAGGGGTGACCGGACGGCCCGATCACCTCGCCAAATTGCTTTGCGGCCGGTTGGCGACGTGTGCTACCGTGCGGCTCTCACCGCGGGGTGGAGCAGTCTGGTAGCTCGCTGGGCTCATAACCCAGAGGTCGAGGGTTCAAATCCCTCCCCCGCCACCAAGCAGGTCAGAAGTGCTCCGAGGTTCTCGGAGCGCTTCTTCTTTTGTCGTCGCTTCGTGCCGCCAGTGCGGTCGAGGAGCCAGTTAGCGGCCAACTCTGGTGGTCGGGCGGTAGTTGGTCGTCTGCGGGCCCTGGAAGGGGCGGACGTGGCGGTGGACGTGGCGGTCGAGTGCGGCGCCGATCGCCCAGCCGATGATCGCAGCCGGGGTGAGGGCCAGGAGTAGGGCCAGAACCACGTGCAGGTCAGGCCAGGTCATCATCAACTCCTCCTTTCACTGCCGAAGGTGAGTACCGCGCCAAGTGCGCCTCGAATCGCGAAGTTGCCGATTGGTGATCGAGACGAGTGCGGAGACAGGATTGTCAAGCTCGATCCTGCTGGGTATTCTACGGCATTAGCAGTAGGGCTCGATACGGCACGCGGACCGTCGCTGTCACCATTGCTCGTCATCTCGAGTTCGAGGG
>DASWDC010000055.1:0-7458 GCA_036395655.1 Actinomycetota bacterium
ATGCGCAGCCTGGTCATGCTCGGCGTGGCGACCGGCGCCCGGCTCGGGGAGCTGCTGGCGCTGCGCTGGGATCACGTCGACCTGGAGGCGGGCACGCTCAAGATCGGATGGTCACGCCGGGTCGTCAACAACCGCATGGAGGTGAAGGCGCCGAAGACTGAGAGCGGCGCCCGCACCCTGGTCCTCGGCCCGGCCACCGTCGCGGCGCTCAGGCGGCTGCGCGCCGAGCAGGCCGGGCGGCGCCTCGCCCTCGGTGGCGCCTACCACCATGAGGATCTGGTGATCTGCAAGCCGGACGGGCAGCCCTACCGGCCAGACTCGGTGTCCGGGATGTTCCGAATGTTCGTCGACAAGGCCGGGCTCCCGAAGGCGGTGCACGTCCACACGCTCAGGCACAGCGCGGCGAGCTTCCAGGCGGCGGCCGGCGTGCCCGCCTCCGACATCGCCGCGCAGCTCGGCCACAAGGACGGCGGCGCGCTCGCCCTCCGCGTCTACGTGCACCCGATGGCTGAAGGTCTCGCCCGTGCCGGCGCGGTCCTCGACCGGGTGGTCGGCGCGGGAGGGGGAGGCGGCAACAGCAGCACGGCGACGTAGGGACGGCGGGTCGCCGGGACTGTTTGGCTGCAAGTTGGCTGCAAAGAGCGCCGCCGTACGGGACAGGTACGCGGCGCTCTTTGCGTTTCCGCAGGTCAAAGAGGTGAATGGGTATCGGGGCGGCGGGGCGCAAGGGCGTACTCAACGGATTCGCTGCCTGCTTCGGCTTCCTTGACGAATTCGCGGAAGGGGAATCGGGAGCGGATACGGCTGGCAATGAACATCACGGACTCCTTTGTGATTCTGTGGTTGTGGTTCATGGGTGTGTCATCACGGGCTACGGCGCTAAGGCATGGAGGGCGCCTGCCATGGTCGGAATCACCGTGAGCAGCACAAACGCTGGAAGGAAGCAAAGGACCAGGGGGAAGGCCAGCCGTACGCCGGCACGGCCCGCGTCGGCTTCGGCGGCCAGGCGGGCTCGGATGCGGAGTGCCTCGGCGCGGGCCGCGAGCGCCTCGGACGGGGGCATTCCCCACCGTTCCGCCGCATCGAGCGCGGCGGCGGCAGCGCGCAGCTCGTCAAGTCCAGTCCGCTCGGAGGCGGCACGCAGGGCCGCGGCGGGAGAGCGTCCAAGGTCGAGGTCCGCCGCCACCCGGCCAAGCTCCGCGCGGAGCGCTTCGGGGCAGCGTTCAGCGACCCGCTGGATTCCAAGGTGCGGGTTGAGCCCGGCGAGGAGGCAGGCGCTGAGCAGATCGATCGCTGCCGGTGCCGCTTCCGCCAGCGCTGCGCGCTGTCGCTGTTTGGCCCGTCTGCGAGTGACGCGCACCGCGAGAAGGACCGTCGCCCCGCCGAGGGGAATCGCCAGGCTGACGACGCTCCCGGCGCGGAACGCCATGGCGGCGAGCACCAGTGCTGCCGCTGAACCGTAAATCCGACGGCGGGTGGACCGACGCGCGGTGCCACGCTCCTCGCGGGGCGCTGGCTGAGGACGCCGCCGGCTGGGTGTGGTGCCGGTGGTGCGTCCCCGGGGGTGAGAGCGCGGAGCGTGGTCGTTGCCGCTGGCGTCCAAGGCCGCGCGTGACCAGGTCAGCGGATCGGGGCGCCGACGGCGGCGCGACCGCCTGGCGGGCTCCGAGCCTTGCACGGCTGCGCTCGGCGGCGCGCTCGGCGGCGCGCTCGATGGTGCCCTCATCGGCGGGCCTGGCGGCTTGCCGGCCGGTTCACTCGGCGAGGTCGATGCTCGAGCGCGCAAACGTCGCGCCAGGTGTGCCGGTGGAGGTACGACGGGAGGCACCGTCGGGTGGGCTTCCGGAAGGCTGGCCGAGGGAGTTGACGGGTGCGCGTTCGGCGGTGCTGCCGTGCGCTCAACTCGCCGCTCCGTAGGCCTTCTGACGGGTCGTCGCGAGGGGCCGGCCAGCGGGCGCTGGTTCGGCCGCTGCGGGGCGGACTCGTTCGGAGCGCTTCTTGGGATGATCCGTTCGGGAGTATCGCTGGGCTGAGTGTCGCGCATGCCCAGGACGACCGTCGCGTATGGGGTGCGCCGACGCGCTGCCTCCAAGTCAGCAGCCCATTCCCAATCCCAGTCGGCTGGCGTGGCGTTGCCGTCTGACCGGCGTCGTCTGGGCCGGCGATGTTGGGTTTGACGCGGACGTGACGGCGCCGCCAGCGCGAGCACGGCGAGGATCGAGGCCGCGATCATGACGGCGAGGGCGACAGCGGTCATCTGGTCCCCCGGACGATCCGGTCTGCCCACCAGATCCCCGCTGCCTCAAAGGCAGTCGCGGCGGCGAGGGTCGCCCAGCCGAAACGGCCCCGCACGAGGAAGGTCACGTCGGCTGGTGAAATCAGGGCGAGCAGGGCGAGGAAGGCAGGCGCCATGGCGGCGACCACGCGGGCTGAGAGTCTCGCCTGGGCGGTCGCGGCCAGCGTGGCCTGGGTCGCGCGTAGGCGGTCGCTGGCCGCGGCCGCCACGCCCGCGAGGACCCGAGCGGGGGGTGCGCCGGTCGCCTCGGCGAGGTCGAGCGCCTCGCCGGCAAGGACCAGTTCGGCCAGGGGTTCCTTGCGGCCAACGGCGGCGAGTGCCTGGCCGGCGCCCGCGCCAAACTCGGCCGCGCGGACCGCCTCGGCGAGCAGGCGCTGCAACGGCGGCGGCGCGACCTCCGCGGCAGCCTGTAACGCACGTCGCGGGGCGGCTCCGGCGACCACGGTGGCCCGTAGGACGTCGAGGACCTCGGGCACGGCTGCCTCCAGCCGCTCGCGGCGCCGACGGCCCTGGCCGGGCAGCCGCCGCGTGACAATGGCTCCCACGCGGCTGAGAAGCCCGCTTGCGGCCGGCGGGTCCAAGGCACCGGTCACCGGTGGCCTCCCCGGCGAGCGGCGAGGACCCGGACCCGACCTGCGGGAGAAGATGGTTCGAACGCGTCGAGGACCGCTGGGTCGAGGCGGTCAGCCCAGGAGGGCACGTAGCCGGTGGCGTCGAGGCCCTCTGGACCGGCCACCCGAACGAGCTTGGCCTGCGCCTGGCCATAGTGGTCGAGGGTCAAGGCGGCCACCGCGGTGACCCGCCGGCCGGTGGGGGTTCGCTCAAGGTGCACAACCGCCTCGATGCCGCCGGCGATGAGGCGGCGAACCACTTCGAGCACCGCGCCGGGAGCGGACAGCGCCAAGGCTTCGAGGCGGGCAGGCACTTCGGCGGGTCCAGCGGCGTGGAGAGTGGCGAGCAGACCGCGGTGGCCGGTGTTTGCTGCCTGCAGCAGGTCCATGACCTCAGGGCCGCGGGCTTCGCCGACGACGATTCGATCGGGACGCATGCGGAGCGCGTTGCGGACCAACTCTCGGAGGGTTACCTCGCCCCGGTCTTCGACGTTGGACGGGCGGGCTTCGAGGCGGACGACGTGGGGGCGGTTCAGGGAGAGCTCAGCGGCGTCCTCGATGGTGACCACCCGCTCGGAGGGTGGAATCGCTGCGGCCAGGACGTTGAGCAGGGTTGTCTTGCCGGTCCCGGTCGCTCCCGAGGCCACCGTGGCGATGCCGGCGCTGACCATGGCCTCAAGCAGCCGTGCGGTGGTGGCGTCGAGGGTGCCGCGGTCGACCAGGTCGGCGAGGGTGAGGCGCTGGCGGGCGAAGGTGCGGATGGTCACCAGCGGGCCGTCGGGTGCCAGCGGTGGCAACACGGCGTGGAATCGTTCCCCGCCGGGAAGGCGGGCGTCGACCCAGGGTCGTGCCTCGTCGACGCGCAGGCCGAGCGGAGCGACCACCCGCTGGATCAGTGCGGCGAGCGCGGCGCTGGAGGCGAGGTGGATCGCGGTGCGCTCGATGCGGCCGTTTCGCTCGACCCAGACGTCGTCGGGTCCGTTGATCATGATGTCGGTGACCGCTGGGTCGGCAAGCAGCGGGCTGATCGGACCGAGCCCGGTCAGCTCGTCGGTGACGGCTTGGACCGTCGTGGCGAAGCTCGACGCTGGGAGGACGATGCCCTCGTCCCTGAGCGTGTCGGCGACGACGACGCGGAGGTCGGCGCCGCTGGCGCTCTGGAGGCCGCCGCTCAGGCCGCTCAGGCGATGCTGGACACGTTCGGCCAAGGCGGCGACTGAGGCGGCGGAGACAGGGACCGGAAAGGGCGGAGCGGCGGCGTCCCCTGGCCAGGCCGCCTGCCATCCGTCCTGCCAATCGTCTTGCCAGGGGGTGTCAAAGCGTACGGCAGGCGGTTCGGCGGGCTGATCGAACTCCATGGTGGTGCTGAACTCGGGGTCGGCGCGCCAGACAGGTGGGGTCAGGCGAGGCCATGCGGTTCGGCGCCCTCGGGCCGGAACGGTTCTGGGAGGCACGTCAGGGGCGAGGTCGGTGCTGGGATGCGCGCC
Organism: Actinomycetota bacterium; assembly: GCA_036395655.1. Classification (GTDB taxonomy): domain Bacteria; phylum Actinomycetota; class CALGFH01; order CALGFH01; family CALGFH01; genus DASWDC01. Next base: position 4,395 of record DASWDC010000055.1, read on the forward strand.
CGGATGGGGGCCCGGACGCAGGCTGGTCGATCCGCGGCTCATCCGGCCACCGCCGGGAACGGGACGACGCGGTTGGCGAGCGTGAGCATCGCCTGGACGGCGGGGAGCTCCTCACGGTCCAGCAGGAGGGTGGCCTCCTCTGCGGCGGTGGACAGCTCCCGAGGCGCCGCTGGGATCGCCGCCCAGAGGCGGTCGTGGAGGTCCTTGCGAGCGTCTTTCGGCGCCAGCGGCGCACGGCTGCGGACGCCGGTGAGGACGGCACCGGCGGTGCTGGGGTCGCGGTCGAGCGCGCTCCATCCTTCGAGCGCGGCCAGGAGGCCTTGGACTCCGGCGGATTCGCAGCGACCGACGGCGAGCAGGACGTCCGCGAGTTCCAGCGCCGTCTCGAACATGAAGCTGTTCGTGGGCGGCAGGTCGACGACGACGACCCGGTAGACCGAGCGGGCCAGATCGAAGATCGCCTGGATGAGGCATGGGTCCGGCGGCGGCTCGGGTCCCCCGTCGATCAGGCCGGCCAGGGGCAGCACCGAGAGGCCGGGCCACGGTTCGGCCAGCGCGGCAGCCAAGCCCTCCCCGTCCCATTCCAGCGCGTGACGCGGACACGCCGGACATGGGCCAAGCAGGGCTTCCGGTTCCGTCTCTGTCGGCGGCGCTGGAGCGTGGAATGGCGTGGCGCCGTTGTCCGGCTGCGGCGCGTGCAGCCCGGAAGTTGCGGTCAGGTCGGACAGCCCAACCGCCGCCGCCACCTCCAGGTCGCATGGTTGGAAGCCCGGGGCTGGCGCGAGGTCTGACCAGGTTGGCGCGGCGGGAGAGATGTCGAGCCGGTAGCCGAGGCCGCCGGCCAGATCGGCGAGCAGGATCGGCGCGGGGCCGAAGCGTGACCAGGCGCCGGCCAGGTGGGCGGCGAGGACGGCGATCACCGGGGCGGTGAAGTGCTCCCTGACGGCCTTGGACGGGCGGGTTTCGGCGGCGATGCGGGCGAGCTCGGCGGGGAGGTCGGCGGCGCCGTCGGGCCAGGGAAGCAGGCCACGGGCGCCGACGGCGAGTGCGGCGCGGAGGTCGGCGGGGCGGCTGTCGTCGCCGATGACGAGGAGGGGCACGCGGCAGCCGGCGGGCAGCTCAGCGAGCGCGCCACAGCCGACGAGCGCGAGGGCGGGACTGGCGGCGAGCGCGGCGCTGAGCCCGCCGGGGCTCTGATCTGCAACGGTGGCGCGCCATCCGGCAGCGGTTTCGACCGCGTGGCGCAGCGATTCGGCAGTGCCTGGGTCCTCGTGGGCGATGACGACGAGTGGGAGGGGGGCGCGGGCGGGGTGTAGGGCCATTGGTCTCTCCTGTCCTGGCGTCAAAGGCTTGGTGGGCCGGCCCACCGGGCCGGGGGGCGGCTCCGGTGGGCCGGCCTCGCCAGGATGGAGGATATTCGAATCAAACGAAAGACTTCGAATGCAAACTGGGGATAACCCTTGGAAGCAATCCCTGACTGTCGCGTCGATGCCATTGGGGTCCCTTGAGTCGGGTCCCTGACAGGATCGGTTTTTGGACAAGCGGGTAAGATGCGTGGAACCGGGTACGACTGGGGGTTGCGGAAGTGGCGCGGTCGCCGTGAACCGTGAGGGGTTGTAACCAGTCGTTCGCCTGGACGGTCCAATAGCCGATACCCGTCCGATGCCCCGTCGTCAACTTCTCCCCCGACAGCGTCTCGTCGAACCTGACACCGACGTCGATGTCGGATGCAAGCCTGTGGCTCGTTGAGGTGGCGAGCCGAACAACGAGGTGCCAGAAGCCAGATGACTGTTGCGTTCGTTTTCCCAGGTCAGGGCAGCCAGGCCCCGAAGATGGGCCTGGACTGGGCCGATGACGGCTCCGGCGATCTCTATGGCTGGGCGAGCGCGTGTCTTGGCTGGGACCTGGCCGAGACGCTGGCGCACGCCACGCCGGACGAGCTGCGCCAGACCTACATCGCCCAACCTGCCATCTTCTGCGTTTCGGTGGCCGCCCTCCAGGCGCTGGAGCGGGCGGGGGTGCGGCCCTCGTTCGTGGCCGGGCACTCCCTCGGTGAGTTCTCGGCGCTGGTCGCGGCCGGGGTGCTGTCGTTCGAGGCCGGGCTCGCCCTGGTGGCGCGCCGGGCCGAGGCGATGCAGCGGGCCGCCGACGCCCGGCCCGGCTCGATGAGCTCGGTGCTCGGCCTGTCCGTCGAGGGCGTTGAGATGGCCGTCGCCGCGGCTGCCGGCAACAACGTCCTGGCGATCGCCAACGACAACGCGCCCGGCAACGTGGTGGTGTCCGGCGACTTCCCCGCGCTGGAACGGCTGCCCGTGGCGGCCAAGGAGCTGGGCGCCAAGCGGGTGGTGCCGCTGAACGTGGGCGGGGCGTTCCACTCGCCGCTGATGGGGCCGGCGGCGGAAGCGTTCTGGCCCTTCCTGGCGGCGGCGCCCCTGCGGGACGCGGCCGTCCCGGTGGTGGCCAACGCGACCGCCGAGCCGGTCACGGTCGCGGCCGAGCTGCGCGAACTGCTCGGCCGGCAGCTCACCGGACCGGTCCGCTGGACCGAGTCAGTGCGGCGGCTGGCCGACCTCGGCGTCGACACGTTCGTCGAGGTGGGCCCCGGCACAGTGCTGTCCGGCCTGATCAAGCGGACGCTCGATGGTGTACGGGTGCTGTCCGCTGGGGACGCCGCGGGGGTCGCGGCGGTGGCCGAGACGCTGCGGGAGCAGCCCGACAGCCCGCAGGCAAGCGCCGCCAGTGACGGAGAGGACCAGGGTGAGGTGGTGGTGCTTCCGGAACGGTTCGCGGTGTCGCCGGGTCATGGCCGCTTCTATCCGGCGGCCCCGTCCCGCTTCACCGACGAGGGGGCCTATGTGGAGCCTGGCGACCTGCTCGGCGAGGTCCGCAACGGGAACGCGAGCATCCCCGTTCGCAGCCCGTTCCGCGGCTGGGTGATGGCTCATCTGGCCTGGGAGGGCGAGCTGGTCACCCCCGGTCAGCTGCTGCTCAGCCTGCGGCCCTTCTGACGTTCGCTTGAAGGCCGCTCTGGCAGGGTTTCGCCGCCGGGACGTTTACGGAAGTT
>DASWDC010000056.1:0-3043 GCA_036395655.1 Actinomycetota bacterium
GGCCGGTGGGGGGCGGGTACTCGACGCGGGTGCGGGCACCGGGTTCCTGTCGGTGCTGGCGGCGCGGCTCGGCTACCAGGTGACAGCGCTGGACCTGTCGCCGGGGATGCTGGAACGGCTGCGCGCCGCCGCCAGCCGTGAGGGTCTGGCGATCGAGTGCGTCGAGGGCGGCGCCGACCAGCCGCCGCCGGGCCCGTTCGACGCCGTGATCGAGCGGCACCTGCTGTGGACCCTCCCCGACCCGGGCCTGGCCCTGGCCGCCTGGCGTGCGGTGGCGCCAGACGGCCGCCTGGTGCTGTTCGAGGGCATGTGGGGCAACGCCGACCCGGTCGAGGCCGTCCGCCACCGCGCCCGCGAGTTGCTGCGCCGCCTCCGCGGCGAGCCAGACCACCACCACGACCACTACGACCCCGCGGTCCTCGCCCAGCTTCCCCTCTCCGGCGGCGTCACCCCCGACCAGCTCGTCAGCCTGGTCGAACGCGCCGGCTGGGGAATCATCCGCCTGGAGCGCCTCCGCGACGTCGAGTGGATCCAGCAGCTCTCGCTCCCGCTGAGCCAGCGCCTCCTCGGCGTGACCCCTCGCTTCGTGATCCGCGCCGGGAGCTGAGCCCCGGTCGGGGTGCTACCCAGCCAGGTCGCCCGCGAGCGCGGCACCCGGCTCGTCCTCGGCGGCTGTGGCCGTGGGGAGGGCGGCGGCGCCGCGCTCGCGGGCGGTGTCGAGGGCCTCGCGGACGGCGCTGCCGTAGAGGGTGCCGAGGAAGGCGTAGCCGGTGCTGGAGGGGTGGAACCAGTCGTCGCTGAACATCTCCGGGCGCTTGTGGAAGGCGGCACGGGTGACCTTGGCGATGTCCAGGACGGTGATGTCGTGGGGTTCCAGTTCGGCCTTGTAGAGGCGGGTGTAGGCGCGTGCCCAGGTGCCGAGGACGTTGCGGAGCGGCCAGCGGAAGGCGCGCGAGGTCTCGGCCGGCGGTAAGCCGGAGACGACCTTGACGGCGTCCGGGGCCACGGTCTCAAGGCCGTTGGCGAGCAGCCGGAGCTGGCGGCGGACCTCCAGCATCGGGGTGCAATGGGTGATGTCGTTGGTGCCGACGCAGACCAGCACCACGTCCGGGTCGATCTCGGCGAGCTGCGGGAGCTGCTCGGTGACCACGTTGGCGAGCCGCGCGCCGGAGACGCCGAGCGCGTGCAGCGTGACCCGGTACCGCTCGGCCATGACCTTCGCGACCCCATAGGTCAGGGTCGTCTCGGGCGAGTCGGCACCGACCCCCGCGATCGAGCTGTCACCCAGCACCGCGAGGACCAGCGGCTCCCCGTCCTCGGGGCCGAGCACGCAGTCGATCTCGTGCGGCTGGGTCGCTGGCAGGAAGCGGTGCCGGGTCGCCGCCCACACCTCTGCCATCAGCGTGCCCATGGCCGCGCCGCTCGCGACCAGCGCCACTCGCCCGACCTGGCGGGCACCGAACCGGACGCTTACTCCCATCCCACTGCACCTCCCTTACAGCAGAGCGTACGGAGGAACGCCCCGTTTGTGAAGGGAGGTGCAATTACTGTTTGGAAACGCCTCCGCAACCGGGCGGCGACGTTTCCTCAGCAGGCTCCTATGGCACGATTCGGTCAAGCTGCTTCAGGTCGCGCCGGTACCGCCCGACCAGCTCAGCGGTGCAGGCGTCAATGCGCTGGTGCAGGGTGCGGCGGTAGAGCGACAGCGCCGTCTCGGCCTCGGCCAGAGCATTGGTCATCGCGGTGAGCTGCTCGGTGTCGTCCCAGGGCATCGGGGTCTCCCACAGCCGGCCGAGGTCGCCGACCGGCGGGCTCTCGCGGCCCCGGAGGCTGCCGGTGAACGCGGGTGAGCGGCGGGCCCGGGTTTCGCTGGGCCGCTCGCGAGTGGCGGCGGTGATCGCCAGGAACTCGGCGGTCGGCTCGCCGCCGGCCAAGGCGGTGCGGGCCAGGTCGAGCCGGCCCTGGACCAGGCGGCGCCAATAGCTCACCTGGCGTTCCTCCTCGCGCAGCGCCTCGCGCAACGCCCGCAGGCCAACCAGCGGTTCGCTCTGCAGCCGTCCGGTGAAGGGATCCTCGGTCACGGCGGCTCCTCTTCCTCGTTCCTCATAACGGTCCGGACGTGATCGTCCGCTTCACTTCTCGGCAGCCGGCGCGCCCTACTCAAGCGGCACTGGTGGCACTGGTTCGATAGGATCGGGCCATGCCGTCCTCCACCCCGAAGTCCGGTCCGGAATCCGGTCCGGAATCCGGTCCGCGATCCGGTCAGGAACCCGAACCCGGGACGGCCGCCGACGTCGCACCCGCCGCCACCCGGATCAGCCGGCGCGAGTCCAAGGCCGCCAAGGCCGCCCGTTGCGGCGAGATCCAGGCACGACTGGCTGAGCGCTACCCGGACGTGACCACCGCGCTCGACCACGGCTCGGCGTGGGAATTGCTGGTGGCGACGATCCTCTCGGCACAGTCGACCGACGTGACCATCAACAAGATCGCCCCGGAGCTGTTCCGCCGCTACCCGACCGTCGCCGACCTGGCCGGCGCCGACCGGGGAGAGCTGGAGGAGGTCCTGCACCCAACCGGCTTCTTCCGCAACAAGGCCAAGTCGGTCCAGGGCGCCGCCGCGTATCTGCTTGAACATCACGGTGGTGAGGTGCCCGACCGGATGGAGGACCTGGTCAAGCTCCCGGGGGTGGGCCGCAAGACCGCCAATGTGGTGCTCGGCTCCTGGTTCGCCCGCAACGAGGGCGTGGTGGTCGACACCCACGTCGGGCGGCTGTCGCGCCGCCTCGGCCTGACCCGGGAGAGCGACCCGGTCAAGGTCGAGCGGGACCTGATGCGGCTGCTCCCGCAGGCGGACTGGACGGTCTTCTCCCACCGGCTGATCTGGTTCGGCCGCGAGGTGTGCGCCGCCAAGGACCCCCGCTGTGACCGCTGCGAGCTGGCCGACCTGTGCCCGTCAGCCTTCAAGGTCGGCCGCTGGATCGAGAAGGCCCCGGCGAAGGCGGCGAAGGCGGCGAAGGCGGCGAAGCCAACGGCAACCGCGCAG
>DASWDC010000057.1:0-16091 GCA_036395655.1 Actinomycetota bacterium
TTCCCGGTTTGGCCTCGGTGCCTGTGGAAACCGCGTTGCTGGAAGGCGGCCACCCAGGTAGCGTACGCAGCAGCGACGGCTGGTCGCCCCGGCCGCGTCCGGCGGTCTGGGCGGCCACATGGCCGCGCGAACGCCGCGCCACCTGGCGTGGCGGCGGTTGTTCCCTGGCAGGCCGCAGACCACCGGTCAACCTGGTCCGCCACGCCCAGACCCACCCCTCGACCGTCCCGCAGGCCATGCGGGGCCCCAGGAGGTATCGCAAGTGCCCGCCGACCTGATGGACACCATCGTCAATTTGGCCAAGCGCCGCGGCTTCGTCTTCCCCTCCAGCGAGATCTACGGTGGCCTGCGCTCCAGCTACGACTACGGCCCCTTGGGCGTCGAACTCAAAAACAACCTCAAGCGGGCCTGGTGGCGCAGTGTGGTGCAGCTGCGCGACGACGTGGTCGGCCAGGACGCGGCGATCATCATGGCCCCCAAGGTGTGGGAGGCCTCCGGGCACCTGGAGTCGTTCTCCGACCCGCTGGTGGAGTGCACCAACTGCCACCAGCGCTTCCGCGAGGACCACCTGCTGGAGGCGTTCGAGGCCAAGCACGGCCGCCCGCCAGCGGCGGGGGAGCTGCACTGCCCCAACTGCGGCAAGGGGCCGTTCACCGACCCGCGCAACTTCAACCTGATGTTCAAGACCTTCATGGGCCCGGTCGAGGACGCCGCCGCGGTGGTCTGGCTGCGGCCCGAGACCGCCCAGGGGATCTTCGCCGATTTCCCGAACATCCAGCAGATCAGCCGCAAGAAGATCCCCTTCGGGATCGCCCAGGTCGGCAAGGCGTTCCGCAACGAGATCACCCCCGGCAACTTCATCTTCCGCACCCGCGAGTTCGAGCAGATGGAGCTGGAGTTCTTCGTCGAACCCGGCAGCGACGAAGGCTGGCATGAGCAGTGGATCGAGGAGCGCCGCCAGTGGTACCTCGACCTCGGCCTGCGCGACGACTACCTGCGCCTGCGCGAGCACGGCGCCGACGAGCTGGCCCACTACGCCAAACGCGCGGTCGACATCGAGTACAAGTTCCCGTTCGGCTGGTCGGAGCTTGAGGGGATCGCCAACCGGTCGGACTTCGACCTGTCCCAGCACCAGAAGTTCTCCGGCCAGGACCTCACCTACTTCGACCAGGAAGCCAACAGCCGCTTCATCCCCTACGTGATCGAGCCCTCCGGCGGGGTCGACCGCGCCGCCCTGGCCTTCCTGGTCGACGCCTACCGCGAGGAGGAGGCACCCACCGCCTCCGGCGGCACCGAGAAGCGGACCCTGCTGCGGCTGGACTGGCGCCTGGCGCCGATGAAGGTCGCGGTGCTGCCGCTGTCGCGCCATGAGCAGCTGGTGCCGCTGGCCCGCGAGGTCGCCTCCTCGCTGCGGGACCGCTGGATGATCGACTACGACGACGCCCGTTCGATCGGGCGGCGCTACCGCCGCCAGGACGAGGTCGGCACGCCCTACTGCGTCACCGTCGACTTCGACTCCCTGGAGGACAAGGCCGTCACCGTCCGCGACCGCGACACCATGCGCCAGGATCGCGTCGGCCTCGACCGCCTCGTCGCCTACCTGGACGACCGGCTGCCGAGGACGTAGGGTCGCACGACCATGGCCAGTCACCCGCAGCCGCAGCCGAGCCCCGCCGAGGCGCTCCCACCGCCAGCCGGCGGGAAGCCGGCCGGGCCCACCGCGTTCGGGCCCCGGTCCGCGGTGCTGGCCGTGATCGGCGTCGGCCCTGACGGCAGCTCGGTGGACGCCCTGGACCCGCTCGACCTCGCCCTGCTGCGCGGCGAGGCGGTGGTCGAGGCGATCCGCGTCTACCAGGGCCGCCCGTTCCGGCTGGCGGCGCACCTCGCCCGCCTGGTCCGCTCCGCCGCCGCACTCGAACTGACCCTCCCACGCGGCCTGGAGGCGCTCTGCAGCCGCGCGATCGACCAGGCCGGCGGCGGCGACGGGATCCTGCGGCTGCTCTGCACCCGCGGGATCGAGGGCGAGCTCGCCTCCACCGTCTTCGCGATCATCACCGAGGTCCCCCCGAAGCTGGAAGCCCATCGGGCCCGCGGCCTCAACCTGGTCCTGCTGACCGTCGCCGCCGATCCGCTGGTCCGCGCCGCCTCCCCCTGGCTCCTCCCCGGCGCCAAGAGCACCAGCTACGCGGTGAACATGGCCGCCAGCCGTGCTGCCGCCGCCCGCGGCGCCGACGACGCGGTCTTTGTCGGCCTCGGCGGCGAGCTGCTGGAGCTGCCCACCTCCAACATCTGGTGGCGGGCGGGGGAGACCCTCTACACCCCCTCCCTGGACCTCGGCATCCTCGCCGGCGTGAACCGCGCCGCCCTCCAGGAGCTGGCCCCCAGCCTCGGCTACCGCGTCCTCGAAGGCGTCTTCACCGCCGACGACCTCGCCGCCGCCGACGAAGCCTTCGTCTCCAGCACCATCCGCGAGGTCATGCCCGTCGTCAGCATCGACCACCAGCCCGTCGCCGACGGCCGCCCCGGCCCCGCCGCCACCAAGCTCCACACCGCCCTGCGTCGCCTCGCCACCGCCTGACCGGGCCCAGCTCCGTTCTCCGGCTCCGTTCTCCGGCGCGGATTCCCGGTCGGATCCCCGGCTCGGCGCACTCCAGCACAATCGGGCTGGACGCCCTACCGTGGAAGGATGCGACTGCCGTCCGCTCTCCGGCGGCTGCGGTGGTGGCGCTGGGTCGTCCTGCTCGCCGCCGTGGCCGTGCTGGTGGCGTTGCCGGCGCTGGCCGGCGCGCTGCCGGTGCCTGGCACTGGCCGGGCGCTGCCGGCGGCGACCCTGCTCGCCAAGGTGCAGGGCTCGGCGGCGGTGCCCTACCAGGGCTACGCGGAGTCGAGGGCGGGCCTCGGGCTACCCGACGTGCCCAACGCCAGCGGTGTGGTCGCCCTGCTCGGCGAGACCACCCGGATGCGCGCCTGGGTGGCCAGCCCCTCCAGCTGGAGGGTCGACCAGCTCACCACCATCGGCGAGCGCGACCTCTACCACGACGCGGACGGGACCTGGCTGTGGGACTCTGGCAGCCGCGACGCCGAGGAGACCCGCGGCGAGCCGGCGGTCCGCTTCGTCCGGCCCGCCGACCTGCTCCCGCCGGAGCTCGGCCGCCGGCTGGCGGCCGCCGCGACCCCCGCCGAGGCGACCCGTATCGGCGGCCGCCGGATCGCCGGGGTCGACGCGGCCGGGCTGCGGATCACCCCACGCTCGGCCGACACCACCATCGCCCGCGTCGACCTGTGGGCCGACCCGGCCAGCGGCCTCCCCGTCCGGGTCGAGGTCGCCACCAAAGGCGCGTCCACGCCGATCCTGGTCAGCACCTTCCTCGACCTGCGCCAGGCCGCCCCCAGCCCGGCGGTGGCCGGCTTCCAGCTGCCCGCCGACGCCAACGTCGAACACGTCGACAGCCCCGACATCGCCCAGGCGATCGACCGCTGGTCGCCGTACGTGCTGCCGGACCAGGTCGGCGGCCTGCCCCGCCGCACCACGGTCGCCCAGGCAGCGGCCACCTACGGCCAGCGCTTCGACCTGGTCGCCGCGCTCGCGTTCCCCGACCAGATCTCCTGGCGCACCCGCAACTTCCTGGCACAGCTGCCGCAGCGGTCCGGGCCGTGGGGGCAGGCCGGCATGATCTCGACGCCGCTGCTCAACGGCATGATCGTGGAGCAGGGCGGGGTCGCCTACGTGCTCGCCGGGACGGTCACCCAGGCCGCCCTGGAACGCGCCGCCACCGCCCTGGTCCACCAGCCGCTCGGCGCCCGCCCATGACCCAGCCGAGCGCCGTCGCCACTGCCACTGCCACTGCCAGCGCCGCGATCCGCACCGAGGGCCTCACCAAACGGTTCGGCCCGGTCACCGCCGTGCGAGGCCTCGACCTGGAGGTGTTCGAGGGGGAGCTGTTCGGGTTCCTCGGCCCCAACGGGTCGGGCAAGACCACCACGGTGCGGATGCTGCTGGGGCTGGTGTTCGCCACCTCGGGACGAATCGAGCTGCTCGGCCAGCCGATGCCGGCGGCCTCCCGCGCGGTCCTGCCAGAGGTCGGCTCCCTGATCGAGGGCCCGGCGTTCTACCCGCACCTGTCCGGCCGCGCCAACCTGACCCTGTTCGACCAGGCCGGCCCTCCCGGAGCGGGCGGCGGCCGGGCGACCCGGCGCCGCCGCGTCGGCGAGGCGCTGGAGCGGGTCGGCCTGGCGACCGTCGGCCGCCGCCCGGTGCGGGCCTACTCGACCGGGATGCGCCAGCGGCTCGGGCTGGCCGCGGCGCTGCTGCGCGCCCCGCGCCTGCTGGTGCTGGACGAGCCCACCAACGGCCTCGACCCGCAGGGCATGCGCGAGGTCCGCGACCTGCTCGCCGGGCTGGTCGCCGGCGGGACGACCGTGTTCCTCTCCAGCCACCTGCTGGCCGAGGTGGAGTTGATCTGCACCCGCGCCGCCATCGTCCACCAGGGCCGCCTGGTCGCCCAGGACCGCGTCGACGCCCTGCTGGTCCCCACCGGCAGGGTCGAGGTCGCCACCCCGGATCTCGACCGCGCGACCGCGCTGGCCGGACGGCTGCCCGGCATCGGCGTTGGCGAGCCGCGCGCCGGCCGCCTGGTGGTGCAGCTCGACGGCACCAGCCCCGAGGCGCTCAACCAGCAGCTGGTGGAGGGCGGGGTCCGGGTCCGCGAGCTGGTCATGGTGCGCCCCTCCCTGGAGGACGTGTTCCTGGCCCTCACCGGCACGCGCACCGGCGAGCGGGAGGCTCCCGATGCTGCGGGTTGAGCTGCGCAAGCTGGTCCGCCGCCCGCGGACCTGGGTGTCGATCGCGCTGCTGGCCGGCCTGCCCACCCTGGTCGCGGTGTTCCTCAAGGTCACCGGCATCGGCCCCCGCCCCGGCGAGGGCCCGGCCTTCCTCGCCGAGGTGCTCAACAACGGCGCGCTGTTCCCCGCCGCCGCGCTGGCGCTGGTGCTGCCGCTGTTCCTGCCGGTGGCGGTCTCGGTGACCGCCGGCGACGCCGTCGCCGGCGAGGCCAGCACGGGCACCCTGCGCTACCTGCTCACCCGACCGGTCGGCCGCACCCGCCTGCTGGTGGTCAAGCTCATCGTCACCATCCTGTTCGTGTTCCTCGCCGTGGTGATCGTCGCGGCGGTCGCGTTCGTCGTCGGCGCCACCATGTTCGGCGTCAAGCCCCTCCCGTCGGTCTCCGGTCAGACCATCGCCGGCCCGGAGGCGAGCTGGCGCACCACCGTCACCGTCATCTACGTCGCCTGGTCGATGCTCGGCGTCGCCTCGATCGCGCTGTTCGCCTCCACCGTCACCGACTCGCCCCTGGCCGCCGCCCTCAGCGCGCTCGCCGCCCTGGTCACCTCGCAGGTCCTCGACCTGCTCGACGCGGCAGCCTCGGTCAAGCCCTACCTGCCCACCCACTACTGGCTCTCCTTCATCGACTTGTTCCGCACCCCCATCCTGTGGCACAACGTCAGCCGCGGCTTCGGCCTCCAAGGCGTCTACATCCTGGTTTTCCTCGGTGCCGCCTGGGCGAATTTCGCCACCAAGGACATCAAGAGCTGACCCACAGCGGGTCGCCGCGCCCCTGCCGAAATGCGGCGGCCACGAAGGCGACGCCGCGGTCCAACAGGTTCAAGGACGGCTCCGGGCGACTGGGCACGTCACGGCGCCGCCGCCCGGTTGAGGGCTTGGCGGGCGGCGGCGTCGGGGTAGGGGGCGCGGCGCAGCGCCTCGTCGAAGGACAGCTCGCCGCTGAGGAGCTGGCGGCACAGCGAGGCGATCTCCGCCAGCTCGTCGCGCTGGCGGCGGGCGAACTCCGGGGCGACCACGTCGCCGTGGCCGGGCACAATCACCGGTGGGGCGATCGCGAGCAGCCGTTCGACGGTGCCAGGCCACTCCAGCGGGAACGCGTCCTCGAACAACGGTGGCGCGCCCTCCTCAACAAGATCGCCGGCGAACAGCACGCCCGCGTCCGGGACCACCACGACCAGGTCGTTGTCGGTGTGGCCGCGACCCAGGTGACGCAGCTCCACGGCGCGGCCGCCGACCGACAGGACGGTCTCGCCGGCGGCCAGCCGGTCGGGCGGGACGATCTCGGTGGCGCGGATCTCCGCCACGGCGTCGTCCTGGTCCGCCCACGCGAGCGCCTGGGCGCGCTGCTCCTCGCCGCGGGTGCGGAGCAGTTCGGCGCAGCGGGGATGCCCCCAGATGGCGGCGCCGCGGAAGCTCGCGTTGCCGAAGCTGTGGTCGAAATGCATGTGGGTGTTGACCACCTGGCGGCAGGGCAGCGGGGTGAGGCGCCGCAGGTCCTCGCGGAGCTGCTCGCCTTCGGCGCGCCAGCTGCGGGTGTCGATCACCAGCACCTCGCCCTCGCCGACGACCACGCCAATGTTCAGGTCGAAGGACTGGTAGCGACAGCGGTAGACCCGCTCGCCGCCCTCCTGCCACCTCATCGCCCCCCCTCGCGGAGGGTCACGCAGTCGGACGGGCCGAGCTGGGCGGGGAGCGCACCGGCCAGGGCACGGCCGACCAGGGCGAGCGGGAGCGGGTCGCGGACCAGGCCGCCGTGGTCGACGCTGGCGCTGGCGCAGATGTCCTGGAGCCGGATGTTGCGGGCGCCGGCGAGGACCGCGGAGGCCGGCGGCTCGACGATTCGGTCGTCGGCGGTCCAGATGCTGGTGAAATCGGGACCTGCCGGGACCTCCCGGGTGCCGTTGAGGCGCTGCAGGAACGCGGAGTCCGGGGCCAGCTCGGGGCAGGCGCCGCTGCAGACCTGACCGCCGAGCAGCGTCGCCACGCTGGCGAGCAGGGCGCCGTGGTTGGGGCTGCCGAGCAGGACCACATGGCGGGTATGGCCGGCCCCGCCCGGGAGCGCCAGGAACGCACGCACCACCAGCCCGCCAGCCGAATAGCCGACCAGGTCGACGTGGTCGGCGCCGGTCGCCGCCATCGTCCTGGCGACCGCCGCGCCGAGCACCACCGCCGAGGCCCCGATCTCGCCGGTGCCGTCATCGGGCAGGCCCACCACGCTGACCTGCCGGCCGGCGCCGCGCAGCCGGGCGGCCAGGATGTTCAGGGACGAGGGCGTGCCACCGTAGCCGGGGACCAGCAGCACTGGCACGATGCGGCTGCGCGGCGCCCGGCTCGGACCCGGGCGCAGGACGACCGCGAACAGCAGGCTCACCGCGGTCGCGACCGCGACCAGCAGCGCGAGTCCCCCGAGGAGCAGCCGCCGCCGTGGGCTCAGCGACGAGAACGAGAACATGAATCCATTGTTGTCCACAGATACCCGATCTGGGGCGCGGCCCGCGATGTGGGCATATAGGCTTGGAGGGAGCGTTCAAAGGGAGGCGTCATGACCAAGTATGTGTATGACTTTGAAGAGGGCAACAAGGACATGAAGTACCTTCTCGGCGGCAAGGGAGCCAACCTCGCCGAGATGACCAACATGGGGCTGCCGGTCCCGCATGGGTTCACGGTCACCTGTGAGGCGTGCAACGCCTACCGTGCCGCCGGGCGGCAGTTCCCCGACGGCATGCTCGACGAGGTGGACGAACACCTCCGGGCGCTGGAGCGGAAGATGAACCGCCGCCTCGGTGATCCCGGCGACCCGCTGCTGGTGTCGGTCCGCTCCGGGGCGCCGTTCTCGATGCCCGGCATGATGGACACGGTGCTCAACGTCGGCCTCAACGACAACAGCGTCGACGGCCTCGCCAAGCAGACCGGCTCCGAACGCTTCGCCTGGGACTCCTACCGCCGGCTGCTGCAGATGTTCGGCAAGACCGTCCTCGGCGTCGACGGCGACCGGTTCGAGGACGCCATCGACCACGCCAAGGAGCGCAAAGGCGTCCGCAACGACGTCGACCTGGACGAGGCCGACCTGCGCCAGCTGGTCGACCGCTTCAAGGCGATCATCCGCGAGGAGACCAGCCGCGACTTCCCGCAGGAGCCCATCGAGCAGCTCCGCCTCGGCATCAAGGCGGTCTTCGGCTCCTGGGACAACAAGCGCGCGATCGACTACCGCCGCAAGAACAAGATCGACGACTCCCTCGGCACCGCCGTCAACGTCCAGTCGATGGTCTTCGGCAACAAGGGCGACGACTCCGGCACCGGCGTCGCCTTCACCCGCAACCCCGCCAACGGCGACAACCACCCCTACGGCGACTACCTCGCCAACGCCCAGGGCGAGGACGTCGTCGCCGGCATCCGCAACACCCTCGCCCTCGACGAGATGGGCCAGGTCCAGCCCCAGGCCTGGGAGCTGCTCCAGCGCCACATGCAGACCCTGGAGCAGCACTACAAGGACATGTGCGACATCGAGTTCACCGTCGAGCAGGGCAAGCTCTGGCTGCTGCAGACGCGCGTCGGCAAGCGCACCGCCTTCGCCGAATGGGTGATCGCCTTCGACATGCTCGACGAGGACCTGATCGACGTCGACACCGCCGTGCTGCGCCTGGACGCCAACCGGCTGGAGGAGCTGTTCAAGAAGGTCATCGCCCCCGGGACCAAAGCCGAGGCGATCGCCAGCGGCCTCAACGCCTCCCCGGGCGCTGCCGTCGGCCGGGCGGTGTTCACCGCCGACGACGCCGAAGCGTGGGCGCAGCGCGGCGAGCCGGTGATCCTCGTCCGCCGCGAGACCACCCCCGACGACTACCACGGCATGATCCGCTCCCAGGGCATCCTCACCTCCGCCGGCGGCACCAACTCCCACGCCGCCGTGGTCGCCCGCGGCGAGGGCATCCCGGCGGTCTGCGGCGCCGACGCCATCCGGGTCGACCGCCAAGGCAAGAAGTTCACAGTGGGTTCGACCAGCGTCGCCGAAGGCGACTGGGTCACCATCGACGGCTTCAGCGGCAAGGTCTACGCCGGCCAGCTGGAACTCGCCGACTCCCCGATCGAGCGGGCCCGCTCCGGCGACCCCGAAGCACGCAAGGAGAAGATCTGGCGTGCCTACGAGCGCTTCATGGCCCGCGCCGACGAGGTGCGCCGCCTCAGGGTCCACGCCAACGCCGACACCCCCGGCCAGTCCGCCAACGCCATCGAACGCGGCGCCGAAGGCATCGGCCTGTGCCGCACCGAGCACATGTTCCTCGGTGAGGAACGGGTACAGGCGGTCCGCAAGATGATCTTCGCCGACACCGACGCCGAGGAACAGGCCGCCTACGACGCGCTGCTGCCGCTGCAGCGCGACGACTTCGTCGGCATCTTCCAGGCGATGGACGGCAAGCCCGTCACCATCCGCCTGCTCGACCCGCCGCTGCACGAGTTCCTGCCCAACCAGGTCGACCTCGCCGTCGCGGTCGCGCTCGCCAAGCAGGCGGGCGAGCGACAGGTCCAGCTCGGCGGCGACGAGACCCTCCCGCTCGCCGACGCCGAGGAGATGCTCGCCAAGGTCAACGACCTGCACGAGGCCAACCCCATGCTCGGTCTGCGCGGCGTCCGCCTCGGCATCGTCAAGCCCGGCCTGTACGCCATGCAGGTCCGCGCCATCATGGAGGCCGCCTGCCAGGTCAAGCAGGCCGGCGGCAACCCGGTCGTCGAGATCATGATCCCGCTGGCCGCCACCCGCGAGGAACTCGCCCAGATGCGCGAGGAACTCGAACCGGTCGTCCACCAGATCCTGCGCGACCACAACCTCGAGCTGGAGGTCCTGTTCGGCACCATGATCGAGCTGCCCCGCGCCGCCCTGGTCGCCGGCGAGGTCGCCGAGGTCGCCGAGTTCTTCTCCTTCGGCACCAACGACCTCACCCAGACCGCGTTCGGGTTCTCCCGCGACGACATCGGCAAGTTCCTCGGCCTCTACGAGGAACGCAAACTGGTCCCCGCCAACCCGTTCGTCACCGTCGACCGCCCCGGCGTCGGCCGCCTCATGCGCATCGCCGCCGAGGAGGGCCGCGCCACCCGCCCGGACCTCCACCTCGGCATCTGCGGCGAGCACGGCGGCGACCCCGACTCGGTCCGCTTCTGCCACGAGATCGGCCTCGACTACGTGTCCTGCTCACCCTTCCGCGTGCCGACCGCCCGCCTGGCCGCCGGCCAAGCCGTCCTCGGCGAAGCCGCCAGCGCCAGCAAGTAACCAGCCGCCACCGATGACCGAAGCCGTGGGGCCGTCCACCGGGGCGGCCCCACCCCCACCACCACCGGGACCCCGCCTCCGGCTCCGGCCAGTCCGGCGCGACGACCTCGCGCTGCTGCGCCGCTGGATCAGCGATCCCGAAGCCGCCAGCTTCAACTGGTTCGGCTTCATCAGCGAGACCCGCTGGCAGCAGGACTACGACGAGAACGGCCTGCTCAGCGACGACCACGGCAACCTCATCGTCGAGATCGACGTCGCCACCGGACCAGGCGGCACGCCGACGCCCACGCCGATCGGCGACGTCAGCTACTACACCGTCCGCTACGGCCCCAACACCGCCTCACGCTGCCACGGGATCGGCATCCACCTCACCCCCGAATGGCGCGGCCACGGTTACGGCACCGAAGCACAGCGCCAGCTCGCCGCCTACCTGTTCGCCACCACCACCATCGAGCGCCTCGAAGCCGCCACCGACGTCGACAACCTCGCCGAGCAACGCTCCCTCGAAAAAGCCGGCTTCACCCGCGAAGCCACCATCCGCCAGGCCTCCTTCCGCGAGGGCAGCTGGCACGACCTCGCCCTCTACCGCCGTCTCCGCGGCGACCAGGCCGGCTGACCGCACCCGGCGAACACCTCACCACCTCACCGACCTCACGCCGCCGGCCGCACGGCCCCTACGGCCTCGCCGGTTCCGGCTCCGCTCCCGTCCCCGCCCCCGGCGGCCCGCCGAGGCGATCCTCGATCCGCTGCAGCCGGTCGAGGATCTCCTCCAGGTGGTCGCGCTGCTCGATGGTCAGGGTGCCGCTCGGCTCCAGCACCGCGAGGTCCACGTCGGAAAGCTTCTTGGTGCCCTGATGGCGCAGCGCCGCCAACAGCTCGTCCTTGGAGATCAGCTCGCGGTGAAGATTCTTCCCCAGGGTGCGGCCGTTGCGGACCAGGATCGTCGGCGTCCCCTGCACCAGCCTGCTCAGCATCGGCCGGTCATAGCTCAAGTGGACCACCAGCCGGTTCGCCCCGATCAGGATGGCAGCGCCCAACAGACCACCGGTCAGGGAGTTGTCGGGGCCGATGATGGCGTTCTGGACCGTATTGGACAACATCAGCAGCACGACCAGATCGAAGTTGTTCAACTGGGCCATTTCGCGTTTGCCGGCGAGGCGGAGGACGATCAGCAGGAACAGGTAGACGGCGACTGAGCGGATCGCCTTTTCGAGCAGGGGTACCTGGACGACGAGCAGGTCGTGGGTCATGGCTGTCTCCTGTCGGCTGGTTGTCGCAGGCCAGGGTCACACTTGTCGGGATGGGTCGTTCGGACTGTAACGGGAGCACGACGTGAAGGTGACGCAGGACTGGGTGCGGCTTGGGACCGTGCGGGCGGAGCTGGAGGCGGCTGAGGCGCGCACGCTGGTTCCGTGGGCGGCGCGGTCGGCCGAGTCCCGGGGCAGGGCGCAGCCGGAGCCGGAGGACTCGGTGCGCACCTGCTGGATGCGGGACCTGGACCGGATCATCTTCTCGCGGGCGATGATGCGCGCCCACGGCAAGACCCAGTCGTTCATCCCGGCGTTCTCCGGTGAGGGTCCGGCCGCTGGCCGCCAGGGCGGGCCCTACATCGGCGACCATTACGTCACCCGCGCCACCCACATGCAGCAGACTGGGCGCATCGCTGCCACGATCGCGCAGGCGCTCACCCTCAATGTGCCACTGGCGGGCGCGATCGCGACCGGTCACGACCTTGGCCATCCCTGCTTCGGCCATGGGGGCGAGACGGCCCTCCAGGCGCTGGCGCCGGACGGGTTCGACCACGCCGCACAGGGCGTGCGGCTGCTCGGCCTGCTGGAGCCCCGGAACCTGACCGCCGAGGTGCTGGAGGGCATCGGTCGCCATTCGTGGAAGCACGAGCCGCCCTCCACGCTGGAGGGGATGTGCGCCCGGCTGGCCGATCGGATCGCCTACCTGACCGCCGACCTGACCGACGCGCTGCGGGCGGGGGTGCTCGGCGCCATCGGCGACCTGCCCGGCCCGGTCCGGCGGGTGCTCGGCGACAACCCCTCCGACATGATCGGCACGCTGGTCGAGGACGTGATCCGCCACTCCCGCGGCGCTCCGCGGGTGGTCCAGGGCGACGTCTGCGCCGAGGCGATGGATCGTCTTCGCTCGTTCATGTTCGAGCGGGTCTACCTGCGGCCCGAGTCGGAGCGGCAGACCGAGCGGGCGCGCCGTTTACTGACCGACCTGTACGGGCATTACCGGGAGAACCCGGACACGATGCCGATGGGTGCGAGTCTCGCAAGCGACCTGGTCGAACAGCAGGCGGTCGACGCCATCGCCGGGATGACCGACCGTTACGCGCTTGCCGCTTGGAAGGTCGCCTTCACGACTGATACCGGCTAGGACTGACTGCTACTCTGGACTTTGGTCGAGGGGTGGTGAGCAGTGGGAGGCCTGATGGACCTCGAGCCGGACCAGAAACGCGCGTTGCTGCGCGCCTCCGACGCCGACCGTGAGGAAACGGTCCAGCTCCTGCGCCTCCACCACAGCGAGGGTCGCCTCACCATCGACGAGTTCACCGAGCGCATGGAGCAGGCCTACGCGGCCAAGACCTATGGCGACCTGAGCGTCCTGACCACCGACCTGCCGCTGTCGGTCCCGCCGACCCCCACGGTCCTCGACCACAAGCCGCCGCAGCCGAAGGCGCCCGCCAACCACCGGCGCAGCTTTCGCCAGCATCTGGTGGCCTACACCTGGGTGAACGGCTTCATGATCAGCCTGTGGGCGTTGGCCAGCCTGGTCAGCGGCCATATGTTGTTCTTCTGGCCGATCTGGACGATCCTCGGCTGGGGGGCCGCGCTTGGCTCCCACGCGCTGCGCGCGTTCGGTTCGCCCTCTCCGGAGGGCGGCCACGAGCTCGCCTACCGGCAGCGGCAGCATCGCTACGATCGCTGGTCCGCCCGTGAACGACGGCGGCGGCGTCGCTACTACCGCTACTACCGATGACGCGGTAGCGCGGCTTCAGGACTTCTCCACAGGTTCGGCTTCGGGCTGGCCGGCGACCATCGGGTGTCGGGTGCGCAACGTACAATCGCTCCGCGCCCTGTCCCTCCCCACAGCGCGCTTGGTATTGATCCCATCGAGGTGCAGGGGGCGTCATGGCTGGCCGCATCCGTGACGACTCGATCGCCCAGATCCGTGAGGCGACCGACATCGTCGCCCTGGTCGGCGAGTACGTGAGCCTCCGTCCCGCCGGCGGCACCCGCATGAAGGGCCTTTGTCCCTTCCATCAGGAGAAGACTCCGTCCTTCACGGTCGAATCCGTTAAGGGGGTCTGGCACTGTTTCGGCTGCCAGGAAGGCGGCGACGCGATCGATTTTCTGCAGAAGCAGGCCAGCCTGTCGTTTGTGGAGGCGACCGAGCGGCTGGCCCAGCGAGCCGGGATCGAGCTGCGCTACGAGGGCCGGGCGGTGGGGGAGCGGGGCAGCCTCGGGCGTAAGAGCCGGCTGGTGGCCGCCCACGCCGAGGCGGTGGCGTTCTACCACCAGCTGCTGCTCAGCTCGCCGGAGGCGCGGCCGGCGCGGGGCTACCTGTCGTCGCGGGGTTTCGACCGGGCCGCCGCCGAGCGCTTCAAGCTCGGCTGGGCGCCCGGGGACCAGTGGGAGGCGCTGGTGACCCATTTGCGCGGCAAGGGCTACGGCTCGCAGGAGCTGATCGACGCGGGACTCGCCAAGCCGGGCAACCGGGGCCTGCGGGATGCCTTCCACGGGCGGGTGCTGTTCCCGATCTTCGACGTGGCCGGCGACCCGGTCGCCTTCGGTGCCCGCATCCTCGACCTCGACGACCAGGGTGGCTCAGGGCAGGGTGGCCCAGAGCATGGCGGTTCGGGTCGAGGGGCGGACCGGGGACCGAAATACCTGAACACCGCCGAGACGGTGATCTGGCGCAAGGGCCAGGTCCTCTATGGGCTCAACTGGGCCAAGGTCCCGATCGTGCAGGCGAGCTTCGCGGTGGTGGTCGAGGGCTACACCGACGTGATCGCCTGCCACCGGGCTGGCGTGACCCAGGCGGTGGCCACCTGCGGGACGGCGCTGCGAGAGGATCACTTCAAGTTGCTCGCCCGTTTCACCGAAAAAATCGTGCTTGCTTTTGACGCGGATACGGCTGGTGGTAACGCGGCAGGACGAGGGGTCAATGAGTTGCCCCGTCCAGATCAGGCAAGTGGCGGGACCGGCTTTGCCTTCCTCGGTTCGTCGATGGGTCAGTTGATCGCTGATCGCGTAGCGGCCCTGACGACCTACGTCCTTGTCATGCCAGCGGGACAAGATCCAGCTGATCTTGTTGTAGAACGTGGAGGGGCCGCATTTCGAGCGCTCATCGACCAAGCTCAACCTCTGGTCGGATGGTGGCTTGATCGGAAGCTCGCTGACTTTGACCTGCGCAACCCGGAAGGCAAGGTGCGTGCCGCCCGTGAGCTGGTGCCGCTGCTCCGCAGTATTCCCGATTCGCTGCAGCGCACTGAGTACGCCCGCTCGGTGGTGCAGCGCCTCCACCTGGACGAACGGGAGTACCTGGCGATGGTGGCCGGTCAGCAGGCGCCCTCCCGGGTCCGGGTGGGCGAGCCCAAGGAGCCGCCCCGTACCCGCACCCCGCAGCTGCGGGTGGAATGCGAGGCGCTCAAGTTCGCCCTGCAGCATTCAGATTGGACCGCCGAGACGGCGGTCAGCTGGGAGGCTGACTGGTTCACCGCGCCCTCCACCAAGGCGTCCTTTGCCGCCCTGGTCAAGGCGGGCGGGCCGGGCGCGCCGCTTGAGGCGGTGCTGGAGGCGGCCGCCAATGAGACCGAGCGCCGCTTCCTGCGCGGCCTCGCGGTTGAGGCATTCGCGGCGGAGGAGAACCGGGGGTACGCTGGCGAGGTATTCCGGCGACTCGAAGAGTTCCGGCTAACCCGCGTAATCGACCAGCTCAAGGGGACCTTGCAACGGATGAACCCGGTAGAGCGGCCGGACGAGTACACTCATCTCTTCGAGGAACTGATCGCCTTCGAGGCGCGACGGCGAGCCCTGCGGGAGCCGCGGCCTGAAGGCGACGGGGACGCCATCCTTCAGCGCCCCATATAGGGACGCAGCGCCCCACGTCCCGCACGACACGAGAGGTACTTGACCAGATGGCTATGGCCAAGGAAGCCCAGATCGACGAGGTGCGCGATCTCGTCGCCAAGGGCAAGGAGCGCGGCTTCCTCACCAACGAAGAGGTGATCGAGGCGCTGGCGCCGGTGGACGTCTCGGCCGAGCAGATGGACAACATCCTCCAGCATCTGCAGGACGAGAACATCGAGGTCGTCGAGATGGTCGACGAGCTCGAGGCCGAGGAGTTCGCGCGCGAGGCCCGCTCCGCACGAGACGACGAGCTCGCCCTCAAGGCCCCCACCAACGACCCCGTCCGCATGTACCTGAAGGAGATCGGCAAGGTCCCCCTCCTCACCGCGGAGCAGGAGGTCATCCTCGCCAAGGCCATCGAGGAGGGCGAGGCCGCCACCGCCGAGCTCGACAAGGCCGCCGATAGCGGCAAGAAGCTCTCCACCACCCGCCTGCGGGAGCTGCAACGGGTCGAGCGGCAGGGCCAGCTCGGCAAGAAGAAGCTGATCGAGGCCAACCTGCGGCTGGTGGTGTCGATCGCCAAGCGCTACGTCGGGCGCGGGATGCTGTTCCTGGATCTGATCCAGGAGGGCAACCTCGGGCTGATCCGAGCGGTCGAGAAGTTCGACTACACCAAGGGCTACAAGTTCTCCACCTACGCGACCTGGTGGATCCGCCAGGCGATCACCCGCGCGATCGCCGACCAGGCCCGCACCATCCGCATCCCGGTCCACATGGTGGAGACCATCAACAAGCTGATCCGCATCCAGCGCCAGCTCCTCCAGGACCTCGGCCGCGAGCCGACCCCCGAGGAGATCGGCCGCGAGATGGAGTTCTCCCCGGAGAAGGTCCGCGAGAT
>DASWDC010000058.1:0-4335 GCA_036395655.1 Actinomycetota bacterium
TGCAGCGCTTCGCTGAGACCGTGGAAGGGCGGGCGGGTTGAGGATCGACGGTGCCGTGGTGCTGCTGACCGGGGCGTCGAGCGGCATCGGCGCGGCCACGGCACCCCTGCTGGCCGAGCGGGGCGCGCGGCTGCTGCTGGCGGGCCGGGACCGCGACGCGCTCGCCGCTGCCGCCGAGCGCTGCGGCGGCCAGGTCCTCGCCGCCGACCTCGCTGACCCGGGGGCAACCGAACGGCTCGCCGCCGAGGCGCTGGCCTGCCATGGCCGGGTCGACCTGCTCATCAACAACGCCGGGGCCGGCTGGGCCGGGCCGCTGGCCGAGATGGCGCTCGACCGCGCCGCCCGGCTCGTGGCCCTGAACCTGCTCGCCCCGATGGCACTTGCCCGGCTGCTGTTGCCTGGCATGCTGGAACGCCGCCACGGCCACCTGGTCTTCGTCACCTCGATCGCCGGTGTCACCGGTGTCGGTGGCGAGGCGGTCTACGCCGCCGCCAAAGGCGGCCTTGCCACCTTCGCCGCCAGCCTCCGCGAGGAACTCTCCGGCCGGGGCGTCGGCATCTCCCTGGTCGTGCCAGGGGTGGTCGCGACGCCCTTCTTCGACCGCCGCGGCACCCCCTACGCTCGCACCTGGCCCCGCCCGATCGCTCCCGAGCGGGTCGCCGCTGCCTTGCTCCGCGCGGTCGAGTCGGACCGCGCGGAGGTATTCGCTCCCGCCTGGATGCGCTTCCCGGCCCGCCTGGCCGGCTCGGCACCCGCCCTCTACCGGACCCTTGCCATCCGCTTCGGCGCCACCCGGCCCAGCTAGCTGCCACTGATCGCCCGCAGGGACTGCTTGAGGCTGCCCATGGTGGCGAGGACGGCGCTGGGTTCGTAGCCGCAGTGGGCCATGCAGTTGGCGCAGCGCTGGTCGCGGCCACGGCCGTACTTGGACCAGTCGGTGGTCTCGACCAGCTCCTTGTAGGTCGGGACGTAGCCGTCGGACATCAGGTAGCAGGGACGTTGCCAGCCGAAGACGGAGTAGCTGGGGATGCCCCAGGCGGTGCACTGGAAGTCGGCCTTGCCCTCCAGGAAATCCAGGAACAACGGCGAGTGGTTGAGGCGCCAGCGCTTGCGGCCCCCGTCGGCGAACGCCTTGCGGAACAGCTCGCGGGTCTCCTCCACGCCGAGGAAGTGCTCCTGGTCGGGCGCCTTCCAGTAGGCGTAGGCGGGGGAGATCATCATCTGGTCGACCTTCAGGTCGTCGTTCAGGTAGTCGAGCACCTCCCGCACGGTCTGCGGGGTGTCGGTGTTGAAGAAGGTGGTGTTGGTGGTCACCCGGAAGCCGCGGCGCTGGGCTTCCCGGACGGCGGCGACCGCCTTGTCGAACACGCCCTCCTGGCAGACGGACTCGTCGTGGCGCTCGCGCAGGCCGTCGAGGTGGACCGCCCAGGCGAAGTACGGCGACGGGATGAACCGATCGAGCTTCCTCTCCATCAGCAGGGCGTTGGTGCAGAGGTAGACGAACTTCTTGCGCTTGACCAGCTCGGCGGCGATCTGGTGGATCTCGGGGTGGATCAGCGGCTCGCCGCCGGCGATCGAGACCATCGGCGCGCCGCACTCCTCGATCGCCGCGACCGCGGTCTCGACCGGCATGCGCTGCTTGAGGATGTGCGCCGGGTACTGGATCTTGCCGCAGCCCGCGCAGGCGAGGTTGCAGGCGAACAGCGGCTCCAGCTCGACCAGCAGGGGGAACTTCTCCCGGCCGGCCAGTTTCTGCTTGAGCAGGTAGGCCCCCATCCGCATGCCCTGCCGCAGTGGCACCCCCATCAATTGACCTCCTTCGGGAGCGTGAAACGGACCGATTCGATGACCACCGGGTGCTCGGAGCCCTCCACCGGGCCGAGCCCCCGGAGAGCGTCCATGACCTCGGTGACCAGCGACTCCGGGGCGGAGGCGCCGGCGGTGAGCCCGACCGTGCGCGCCCCGGCGAGCCATGCCGGGTCGAGCTGGGTGTGGTCGTCGAGCAGGTGGGCCGGGCAGCCCTCGCGCTCGGCGACCTCGACCAGGCGTTTGGAGTTGGAGGAGTTCTCCGAGCCGACCACCAGCACCACGTCGGCGGCCTGGGCGACTTCGCGGACGCCGTCTTGGCGGTTGGTGGTGGCGTAGCAGATGTCGTCGGAGGAGGGGCCGCGCAGGGCGGGGAAGCGGCGCCGCAGCGCCTCGACGATCGCGCCGGCCTCGTCGACCGCCAGGGTGGTCTGGGTGAGGTAGGCGATCCGCTGGGGGTCGTCCACCTCCAGCCGGTCCACGTCGGAGACGTTCTCGACCAGGCGGACCGCCTCGGGGATCTCGCCCATGGTCCCCTCGACCTCCTCATGGCCGGCGTGGCCGATCAGCACCACCGTTTCGCCGTAGTCGGCGAAGCGGCGCGCCTCGGCGTGGACCTTGGAGACCAGCGGGCAGGTGGCGTCGATCACCCGCAGTTCGCGGGCGGCGCCCTCATGCCGCACCGCCGGGGAGACCCCGTGGGCGGAGAACACCACCATCGCCCCCTCGGGCACCTCGTCGAGCTCGTCGACGAAGACCGCGCCCAGCTCCTCCAGCCGCCGCACCACGTGGACGTTGTGGACGATCTGCTTGCGGACATAGACCGGGGCGCCGTGCAGCTCCAGGGCGCGCTCGACCACCTCGATGGCGCGCTCGACCCCGGCGCAGAACGAGCGCGGCCCGGCCAGCAGCACCCGCCGCGGCTCCGGCGAGCAGGCCGCCGCCCAGTCCGCCAGCGCCGGCGCGGCGCGCCGCAACGCGCGGTAGGCGCGCACGCCGTTGCCGACGATCCCGGGGCGGACCAGCTCGCGCCCGGGGCTGTCGGTCACCACCCGCAGCACCGCCAGCGGCCGCCCGGCGGCGGCGCCGGCACCGGCGGCCAGCCAGGCCGACTCCATGTCGGCGGCGATCGGCCCGTCGGCGTGGATGCGGGCGCGCTCGTCGCCGGTGACCATGTGGTTGACCGACTCCAGCGGCCCGAGCCGGGCGCGGATCCCTCGCCGAGCCAGGGCGGCCACCAGCAGCCCCGCCGAGGGGCAGGGGACGGTTCCCCGCACCCCGCGGACCTCGCTGGCCACCACCACGTCGCCGGGCTCCAGCGCCGGGTCGAGCCCGGCGCAGAAGCCGGCGATCGCCAGCGGCGACGGGTCGGAGGAGCTGAACAGGCCGACGGCGGCCTGCTCAGCCCGTTCCGGGCCCATGCCGGTCCGGATCACGCGGGCGCCGGGGAGCGCGCGGCTGACCGCGTACCCCTCGACCGCGAGCGCGACGGCGACAGCCAGCTGCGGCTGGTCGGGTTGCTGCATTATCGCCCCCTCACGTATCGGCCAAGTGCCATGACCGGGAAGACGATCCGGTACAGGTGGTAGTTGATGGAGAAGTCGCCGGGGAACCCGGTGCCGGTGAACTGCGGCTCGTCCCAGGAGCCGTCGGGGCGCTGCGTCTCGGCGAGCCAGGCCGTCCCCCGCCGCACCGCTTCGCTGTCGTGGCGGCCGGCGGCGAGCAGCGCCAGCAGCGCCCAGGCGGTCTGCGATGCGGTCGGCTCGCCCCGCGCCCGCCACGCCCCCGGGTCGTCGTAGGAGCGCAGGTCCTCGCCCCAGCCGCCGCCGGGCTGCTGCACGCTTTCCAGCCAGCGGACCGCCCGGACGATCGCCGGATGGGACGGCTTCATCCCAGCGGCGACCAGCGCGGGGACGGCCGCGCCGGTGCCGTAGAGGTAGTTGGCGCCCCAGCGGCCGAACCAGGAGCCGTCGGCCTCCTGCTCGCCGAGCAGCCACTCGACCCCGCGCTCCACCGCCGGATGGGTCGCCATCCCCTCGCGGGCGAGCATCTCGACGACGTGGGCGGTGACGTCGGCGCTCGGTGGGTCGATCACCTCGCCGAAGTCGCAGAACGGCAGCTTGCGGCAGAGCTCCTGCGTGTTGTCGGCGTCGAAGGCGCCCCAGGCCCCGTCCGTGCACTCCATCCCGATCGTCCACTCGACGCCCCGCCTGACCGCCGCCTCGAGCCCGGGCGTCTCGGAGGACACGCGGCGGAGGGCCATGATCACCTCGGCCGTGTCGTCGATGTCCGGATAGACGTCGTTCTCGAACTCGAACGCCCAGCCGCCCGGGTCGAGCTCCGGCCGGCGGACGGCCCAGTCGCCCTTGACGCCGACCTCCTCGCCGAGCATCCAGCGGGTGCCGCGCACCATTGCGTCGTGGTCGGGGGGAAGACCGGCGTCACCGAGGCCGATCAGCGCGAGCGCGGTGTCCCAGACCGGGGACTGGCAGGCCTCGAGCCGGCGGATGTCGCTCTCGACGATCGTGA
>DASWDC010000059.1:0-9762 GCA_036395655.1 Actinomycetota bacterium
CCAAGCGGGTCACCCATGAGGACTTCTGGGCGCTGCGCGACGTCGACCTGGAGATCGGCACCGGCCAGACGGTCGGGCTGATCGGCGCCAACGGGTCCGGCAAGTCGACCCTGCTGAAGCTGCTCGCCGGGATCCTGGAGCCGACCCGCGGCAGGGTCAGGGTCTTGGGGCGGATCGCCTCGCTGCTGGAGCTTGGCGCGGGCTTCAACGGGGAGCTGTCCGGCCGCGACAACATCTACCTCAACGCCTCGATCCTGGGGCTGTCGCGCCGCGAGATCGAGCGCAACTTCGACGAGATCGTGGCGTTCTCGGGCCTGGAGCAGTTCATCGACAACCAGATCAAGCACTACTCCTCCGGCCAGTACGTGCGGCTCGGCTTCGCCATCGCTGTCCACGTCAACCCGGACATCCTGCTGGTCGACGAGGTGCTGGCGGTCGGCGACGAGGCGTTCCAGAAGAAATGCCTCGACAAGATCGCGGAGTTCCAGGCGCGCGGTTGCACCATCCTGTTCGTCACCCACGCCCTCGACCTGATCCCCCGGCTCTGCACCCGGGCGGTGGTGCTCGACCACGGCCGGGTGCTGCACGACGGCGACCCGCTGGAGGCGACCGACAAGCTCCGCGGCCTGCTCGGCACCGCCGCCGACCAGACTGGCGGCGCCGGCACGGCCGCCAGCAGCCTGCGGATCTCCGGGGCGCGCCTGTACGACCCGGCGTCGGCGGCGCAGAAGGGCGAGTTCCGCGCGGGCGAGCCGATGGGCATCGAGATCGACGTGACCGCCGGGGCGGAGCCGCCCGCGGCGGCGTCGGTGCGGCTGGCGATCACCGGGCCGGTGGACGTGCCGATGTGGGTGATGGACACCGAGCCGCAGCGGTTCGAGGCGGGAACAACCTCGACCATCCGCTTCACGGTGAAGGAGCTTCCACCGCTGCAGGGCATCTACGCGTTCGCGGTCGCCCTCCGCGACCCGGCCCGCGGCGTGGCGTACGATGCCCGCCGCTTCGGCGAGGCGTTCCGGGCGGTCGGCGCCGACGACCGCGGCCTCATCGACGTGGCCTGGACCGCCGACCGCGGCAAGTTCGAAGAGGAGAGGAACCGTGCCAAGCCCACCACCAGCCGGGGAACCGCCGGCCGGGGGCCCTCCAGCTCCACCTCCACCTCCAGCCGGGGAACCGGCAGCGGCCGCCGGCCCAGGCGGTGACGCTCGCGCGATCGTGACCGTCATCACGGTCAACTACAAGCGCGCCGACCTGCTGCCCCCCTGCCTGGAGGCGCTCGCCGCCCAGGACCTGCCCGCCGGGTCGGTGCGGGTCTGGGTGGTCGACAACGCCTCCGGCGACGGCTCGGTGGAGCTGCTGCGGCGCGACTTCCCCTGGGTCCGGGTGTTCGCCAACCAGCGCAACGACGGCTTCGCCGGCGGCAACAACCTCGCCCTGCGCGAGGTCGACACGCCCTACGTGGCGCTGGTCAACAACGACGCCCGCCCGGCGCCCGACTGGCTGCGGCGGCTGGTCGAGCCGCTGGAGGCGGCGACGCCCGGCGAGCAGCTCGGCGCCACCACCTCCAAGCTGGTGTTCTTGCCGCGGTTCCTGCCGCTGCGGGTCTCCACGCCCGGGTTCACCCCAGGCACGCTCGACACCCGCGAGCTGGGCGTGCGGATCTACCGGGTGCTGGTCGACGGCCACGACGTGACCGACCTGGTGCTGTGGGACCGCCTCGCCTACGGGCCGGAGGGCGAAGGGGAGGGCCGCTTCCGCTGGACCCACCCCTCCGGTGAGCTGCTCATCCCCGTCGACCCCGACGGCAGCGGCCCCGCGGCCAGCGCCGCGCCGCTGCGGATCACCCTGAAGCTCGCCGCCGAGACCGCCAAGCCGGTCGAGTTGACCTGGGGAGGGGCGGCGGGCGGCAGCGGCAATGGCGGCAGCGGCAATGGCGGCGGCGCCGCGACCGTCAAGGCCGGCACCGAGCCGGCCGAGGCCGACTTCACCGTCGCGCCGGGGGCGGCGCTGGCCGACGTGCTCAACAACGCCGGCAGCATGCTGTGGAGCGACGGCTACGGCGCCGACCGCGGCTACCAGGAACTGGACCGGGGCCAGTTCGAGCGGCCCGAGGAGGTGTTCACCTTCTGCGGCGCCGCGGTCTGCTTCCGCCGCGAGGCGCTCGCCGACGCCGGCCTGTTCGACGACGACTTCTTCCTCTACTACGAGGACACCGACCTGGCCTGGCGGCTGCGCTCCCGCGGCTGGGCGATCCGCTACCAGCCCGACTCGGTGGTCCGCCACATCCATTCGGCGTCGTCACAGGAGTGGTCGCCGCTGTTCGTCTTCCACGTCGACCGCAACCGCATGCTGATGCTCACCAAGAACGCTCGCGCCGGCCTCGCCCTGCGGGAGGTGCTGCGCTACCCGCTCACCACCGCGTCGCTGCTGGCCCGCGGGTTCGCGCAGGCCCGCCACACCCACCGCCGCCCGCCCCTGCGCCCGACCCTGCTGCGCCTGCGGGTGATGGCCTCCTACCTGCGCCTGCTGCCCCGCATGCTGGCCCGCCGCCGCCAGATCGCCGCCCGCGCCGCTGTCAGCCGCCGCGAGCTGGCGAACTGGTTCGTCCCACGGTGAGCCCGTGACGGTCGGGAGGTCGCTGCGGGTCGGGCTGGACGCCACGCCGCTGCTCGGCCCCCGCACCGGCGTCGGTCACTACGTGACCTGCCTGGTCCGGGCGCTGGTCGAGCTGGGGCCGGAGGAGTCGGAGCTGGAGGAGGTCGTCCTGGTGCCGTTCTCCTGGCGCGGGACCCGCGACCTGCCGGCCGTCCCACCCTGGGACGACCCGTCCGGGTCCGGGTCCGGATCCGGGTCCCGCGTGGACTCCCGGGTCCGCTACGGATCCCGGCGGGTGCCCGCGCGGCTGCTGCGGGAGGGGTGGGCGCGGGGCAACTGGCCGCCGGTGGAGTGGTTCGCGGGCGCGGTGGACGTCTTCCACGCGACCAACTTCGTGGCGCCCCCGGCCCGGCGCGCGGGGCTGGTGGTGACCGTGCACGACCTCAGCTACCTCCGCTACCCGGAGATGGTCAGCGCCGCCTCGGCGCGCTACCGCGAGCTGGTCCCCCGGGGCATCGCGCGCGGCGCGGTGGTCTGCACCCCGACCGCC
Organism: Actinomycetota bacterium; assembly: GCA_036395655.1. Lineage (GTDB taxonomy): Bacteria > Actinomycetota > CALGFH01 > CALGFH01 > CALGFH01 > DASWDC01. Next base: position 3,146 of record DASWDC010000059.1, read on the forward strand.
GCCGTCGCCGCCGAGCTGGCCGAGGCCTACCGGGTGCCGGCGGAGCGGCTGGTCGTCACCCCGCTCGGGGTCGGCCCGGAATGGCTCCAGGCGCAGGCGCCCGACTCGGACTGGCTGGTGGAGCGGGGGCTGCCCGAGCACTACCTGCTGTTCGTCGGCAGCCGCGAGCCGCGCAAGAACCTGGCGACCCTGCTGGCCGCCTACCGGCAGCTCCCCCCGGGCCCCGATCGGCCCGCGCTGGTGCTGGCCGGGCCGCAAGGGTGGGGCGAGGCGCTCGACCTACGCGGGGTGATCACCCCTGGCTACCTGCCCGACGAGGATCTGCTGCGGGTCGTGGCCGGCGCTGCCGCGCTGGTGTTCCCGTCCTGGTATGAAGGGTTCGGGTTCCCGCCGCTGCAGGCGCTCGCCGCCGGCACCCCGGTGGTCGCCGCCGACATCCCGGCGCTGCGTGAGGTGACCGGCGGCCAGGCCGAGCTGGTCGACCCGGCGGACGCCGACGCCCTCGCCGCCGCGCTCGCCAAGGTGCTGGCCGGCGGCGACGGCGGCCCGGCGGCCCGCGCCGCGCGGGCAGCCCACGCCGCCGCCTTCACCTGGTCGGCGACCGCCCGCGCCACCCTCGGTGCCTACCGGCTCGCGGCGGCGCGGCGCCCATGACAACGAAGGCCATGCCAGCCCTCGTCATCAGGAGGGTGGACCAGTGACCGCCCAGCCGCCGTGGCCCCAGGGGAGGTGGCTGCAGCTGCCGCCGGAGCCGCCACGGCCCCCGCGCGTCGGGGTGGTCGCCGAGCAGCTGTTCGGGCCGGTGCCCGGCGGGGTCGGCCGCTACGTGCAGGCGCTCGTCCGCCACCTGCCCGCGGTCGCCGCGGCCGCCGAGGGCGGGGGAGCGGTCCGCTGGATCACCGCCCGCCACTCCAGCGCCGAGCTCGCCGAGGCCGGCCTGCCCGCCGAGCGTCCCGCGGGCGTCGAGGCCGAGGCCACCGACGGCCTCACCGTGCCGCTGTCGCTGCCCGGGCGGGTGCTGACCCGGACCTGGGTGGAGGCGCGCCAGCCGCGCCTGCCGCTGTGGCTGCTGCGCCAGCTCGACCTGGTCCACGCGACCAGCGCGGCGGTGCCGCCCGCCCGCGGCAAGCCGCTGGTCGCCACCGTCCACGACGTCGCCTTCCGGCGTTTCCCCGACGCCTACCCGGCCTCCGGGCGCCACTTCCACGAGCGCGCCGCCCGGATCGTCGCGGACGAGGCGGCCCGGGTGCTGGTGCCCTCGGCCGCGACCGCCCGCGACCTCACCGAGTTCTACGGGGTGGAGGCGGAGCGGATCACCGTCACCCCGCTCGGCGCCGAGCCGCCGCCCGCGCCCGACCCCGGCAAGGCCCGGGGCCTGCTGGACCGGCTGGGGGTGCGCGGGCCGTTCCTGCTGGCGGTTGGGACCCTGGAACCGCGCAAGAATCTCCTGCGGCTGGTCGCGGCGTTCGCGGAGGCCGCCGCCGAGCTGCCCGAGCACCACCTGGTGGTCGCCGGCCCGGCAGGGTGGGGCGCGTCGCTTCGGCCCGAGGCGGTCCCACCCCGGGTGGCGCTCGCCGGGCCGGTCGACGAGGCCACCCTCCACGGCCTCTACGACGCCGCCGACCTGCTCGCCTACCCCTCCACCTACGAGGGGTTCGGCCTGCCGGTGGTGGAGGCGATGCTGCACGGCACCCCGGTGCTGACCAGCGACCGCTCCAGCCTCCCCGAGGTCGCCGGGGACGCCGCCCTGCTGGTCGACCCGACCGACGAGCACGCCATCGCCAAGGGCCTGGTCGAGCTGACCGCCGACCGCGCCCTGCGGGACCGGCTGATCGCCGCCGGGCGCGCCCGCGCGGCACGCTTCACCTGGGAGGCGACCGCGGCGGCGACCTGGGCCGCCTACCAGGAGGTGCTGCGTGCCCACGGATAGGGAGGAGGCCGTGGCCGCGGCCTCGTTGCGGGTGGCGGTGGACGCCACCGCGATCCCGGCGCGGCTGACCGGCGCCGGGATCTACGTGGCCCGGATGCTGGCCGCGCTCGCCGGCCGAATCCAGCGCCAGCGGGACAGCGGCAGCGGCGAGGGCGGCGAGGGCGAGGGCGGCGAGGGCGAGGGCGGCCCGGAGGCGGCACTGGACCTGGAGGTGTTCGCCGCGCCCGGGTCGCTGGGGGACCTGGCCGTACCCGGGCTGCAACTCCACGCGGTGCGGGCCGCCGGGCGGGGACGCCCCGCGCGGATCGCCTGGAGCCAGCTCGCCGCCGCCACTGCCGCCCGGCGCGCCGGGGCGGACCTGCTGCACGGCGTCCACTACGAGCTGCCGCTCCAGGCGAGCATGCCGCAGGTGGTCACCGTCCACGACCTCACGATGATCACCCATCCCGAGTGGCACGAGGCCGCCAAGGTCCGCTGGTTCCGCTGGGCGATGCGCCGCGCCGTCGCCCGCGCCCAGCGGGTCCTGTGCGTCTCGGCCACCACCGCCCGCGACCTCACCGAGCGGCTCGGCGTCGACCCGGCCCGGGTCGACGTCACCCCGCTCGGCACCGACCTGCGCCGCGCCTCCGACGGCGAGGTCGCCGCGCTGCGGGCCCGCTTCGGCCTCGGCGAGCGGGAGCCGTACCTGCTCGGGCTCGGCACCCTGGAGCCGCGCAAGGACCTGCCGACGCTGGTGCGGGCGTTCGCGCTGCTCGCCCGCGACCTGCCCCACCGGCTGGTGCTCGCCGGGCTGGCCGGCTGGGGCGCCGGCGAGCTGCGCGCGGTGGTCGCCCAGAGCGGCGTCGCCGACCGGGTCCTGTTCCCCGGCTACGTCCCCGAGCCCGACAAGGCCGCCCTGTTCAGCGGCGCCGACGCCTTCGTCTACCCGAGCCGCTACGAAGGCTTCGGCCTCCCCGTCCTGGAGGCGATGGCCTGCGGCGTCCCCACCATCACCACCACCGGCGGCTCCCTCCCCGAGGTCGCCGGCGACGGCGCCCTCCTGGTCGACCCCGGCGACCCCGACGTCCTCGCCGTCGCCGTCGCCAAGCTCCTCGGCGACCCCGACGAGGCCGCCGCCCTCGCCCGCCGCGGCCTCGCCCGCGCCGCCGCCCAGACCTGGGACCGCTGCGCCGCCCTCACCGCCGCCGCCTACCGCCGCGCCGCCGCACGGTAGCGTCAGGACGCGTCGGCGGGCAGCAGCGTGTAGGCGTCGTCGCCGCCGTCGAGCGGTCGCACGGCGCGGAAGTGCTTGTGGTCCGCGGTGAGCAGGCGTGTGGTGTGGTGTCGTGCGGCGGCAACCATCAGAGAGGCATCGGTCAGGCCGAGCCGCATGTCCGAATGCTGATCCGCGACCTGCGCCGCCCGGGCGAAGGCTGGGGAATCGAAGGGGCTGAGGGTGATCGCACCGGCGGACAGTCGCAGCATGACCCGGCTCCGCACCGCCTCCCCGAGGCGAGTGCCCAGCAGATGGTCGAGCTCTGCCAGCACCAGCGGTGTGGTGACCAGCCCTTCGGTGCAGCGAGTGAGGAAGGTCGCGAACCGCTCGTGTCTCGGTTCTGCCCGGTCGAAGACCGCGTAGAGCGCTCCGGTGTCCACCACGATCATTGGTGACGGGTCCCGAAGCCGGTCTCGGCCAAGGCCTCGTCAACCCGGTCGGCGACCGGACCGCCCGCTTCGCTGCGCCCGATGCCAGCCAGTTCCTGCACCCAGGAGCGATCATCGGGCTCATTGCCGAGCAGCGTCTCGACCGCCTCGCGGATGACCGCCGCCTCGGTGCTGCCGTGGCGGGCCGCGTAGGCCTCGATGCGTTCCTTCAGACGCTCGGGCAGGTAGATCGTGGTACGGACCATGCCGCCAGTATGCCATACCTATATGGCGTTCTCCAGCGCCGAACAAGCCCTACACTGCACCCGGATCTGTTTGGTGCCCGTCTGAGCAAGCTTCGAGGTGACCGCCGTGCAAGCAGTGATTCTGGCTGGGGGGTTCGGGACCCGCCTTCGTCCGCTCACCAGTACCCGGCCGAAGCCGCTGATCCCGTTCGCCAACGAGCCGTTCCTGCTGCACATGCTGCGGCAGCTCGCGGCCGGCGGGTTCAGCGAGGTGGTGCTGTCCACCATGTACCTGCCGGAGGCGTTCGACGAGGTGATCCCGGCGGCGCGCAAGTTCGGCGTCGAGGTGACCCTGTCGTCCGAGGACACGCCGATGGGCACCTCCGGCGCGGTCAAGCGGCTCGCCGACCTGCTGGAGGGCACCTTCCTGGTGCTCAACGGCGACATCCTGGTGGACCTCGACTTCGAGCGGCTGGTCCAGATCCACCGCGACCGCGGCGCCGCCGCCACCCTCGCGCTGGTCCGGGTCCCGGACCCGAGCGCGTTCGGGCTGGTCCCCATCGACGCCGAAGGGCGCGTCCAGGCGTTCCTGGAAAAGCCCGGCCCCGACGAGGAGGCCTGGGTCACCGACCTGATCAACGCCGGCGTCTACGTGCTGGAGCCGTCCGTGCTCGACCACGTCCCGGCCGGGAAGCCGTCCTCGTTCGAGCGCAACCTGTTCCCCTCGCTGCTGGCCTCCGGCGCGCTGGTGGTCGGCACCGAACTGCACGGCTACTGGCGCGATCTCGGCACCCCGATCGCCTACCTCGCCGCCCAGGCCGACCTGCTGGAGGGGCGGCTGAACCTGCCGATCAGCGCCACCGAGCACGGCCGCTACCAGTGGCTCGCCGAAGGCGCCGAGATCGCCGACGGCGCCGTCCTGCGCGGCCCGGTGCTGATCGGCCCGGGCGCCAGGGTGGAGGCCGAAGGCCGCGTCTTCGGCCCGTCGGTGCTCGGCCCCGGCGCGGTGGTCGCCGGGGGGGCCCGCTGCGAACGCTCGGTGCTGCTGGCCGGCGCCCGCATCGAGCAGGGCGGCAAGGTCTTCGACTCGATCATCGGCGCGGGCGTCGTCGTCGGCTCCGGCGCGGTCGTCGGCGACGGCGCCGTCCTCGGCGACAACGTCGTGATCGACGAGGGCAACGTCCTCGCCGGCGGCCTCCGGATCGCCCCCGGCGTCCACCTCCCCCCGGGCGCGATCCGGGTCTAGGGAGCGTCGGCCGCCAGGATGGTGAACGCGGGGGACCGGGTGGTCAGCGGGGCGGCACTTGGGCGGCTGGTATGTCATCCACCCTGTCGGCAACGGTGTGATCCACACCGGTGAACAGCGGCAGGTTCGGCCGGGGTCGCTCAGGCTCACTGGCGAGCAGCGCATCGATTGCCTCGCGGACGAGTTCCGCCTCGCTGCACTGGCGGCGCTGGGCTGCCAGGCGCAGCCGACGCTTGGTGTCCTGGGTGAGGCAGACCGTCGTCCTCGTCATGCTCATGGCAAATACGCTACCAGGTATGGCTTCGTGCAAGGGACTTGTCTGGTATGGGAAGATGGATTAGTGCCCGGCCGGGCCCTGGAGTGGTCTCGCAGCCTCCTCTGGTAGCCCGGCCGGGCCTTTCGTATGCCCAATCTGGGCATGCTTGTGTGGTCCGGGGAGGGTGCTACCAGGCTAACTTCTCTATAGCCGCGTTGTGTAGAAGCGTCGAGGCGGCTTCGTCCCATTTCGTTCATGGATCCTGCCGAGGTTCCCTCGGTAGGCGCTGAGCGGCCCGAGTGGCGTAGCGCGGGTCGCGTGAATGTGCCCGACAATTCAGGCATCTGGTGCTAGGTTCGGACAGAGATGTCTGAATAACTCCTCTTCACTGCTGTCGAGGGAGGAGTTGGGGATGACCCGTCGCGGACCGCTGTTCGCTGTTGTGACTGTTGTGGTGATTCTTGCCGCGCTGGGGGTGCCGCTGGTGGCGAAGGCGCTGGTCGGCGCGACGGCACAGACAGCGGCGCAGCCGGACGGCCGCGTCTCGGCGATCGCGGTCAGCGGCTCCACGATCTACCTCGGCGGGCAGTTCACCCACGTCAAGGACCTCGGCGGGACCTCGCAGGCACGCGCCCACCTGGCCGCGGTCGACGCCTCCACCGGCGAGCTGCTGCCGTGGGCGCCGAGCACCAACCTCCCGGTTGACGCGCTGGCGGTGTCGGCGGCGGGGACCGTGTTCGCCGGCGGGGAGTTCACCACCGTCAACGGATCGGCCCGCGCGCGCCTGGCCGCGCTCGACGGGGCCAGCGGCGCGCTCGGCACCTGGAACCCGGGCGCTGACAACACTGTCCGGGCCCTGGCGGTCTCGGCGGTCAACGACCGGCTGTACGCGGGCGGCGACTTCAAGACCATCGCCGGCACCGCGCGGGTGCGCCTCACCGCCTTCTCGCTCGGCACCGGCGCGCTCGACGCCACCTGGAAGCCGAAGGCCACCGGCACGGTCAACAGCCTGGCGCTCGCGCCCGGCGAGGGCCGCGTCTACGCCGGCGGCGCCTTCAAGTCGGTCAACAGCAACACCGCCGCCGCGTTCGCCGCCGCCATCAACCCCACCAGCGGCGCGCTCGACACGACCTTCACCGCCAGCTTCGGCGGCCAGGCCGGCTTCAAGCTCTACAGCCTCGCCGCTGACGCCGACGGGCTCTACGCGGCCGGCGGCGGCGTCGGCGGCCACCTGGTGTGGTGGAACGCCGACGGGTCGCTGCACCAGCCGATCTACCTGACCGACGGCGGTGTCCAGGCCGTCACCGCCCTCGGCGA
>DASWDC010000060.1:0-5336 GCA_036395655.1 Actinomycetota bacterium
AGGAAGTCGTCGTCGTAGTCGAGGCTGCCGTCGGGGCCGATGTTCAGCTCGGCGCCGTGGAGCAGGACGATGTCGCCGCGGTCGCGTTCCAGGGCGCGGAGCCGTTCGCGCTGGGCGAGCAGCTGGGCGCGGCTGGCACCGCCGAGGGAGAGCCGCTCGGCGTGGTCGGTGATGGCCAGGAAGCGGTAGCCGCGGGCGCGGGCCGCGTCGACCATGACCTCCAGCGGCGCGGTGCCGTCGGGTGAGAGGTCGGTGTGGCAGTGGAAGTCGCCGCCGACGTCGCCCGGGGCGACCAGCCGTGGCAGGGCGCCGTCGCGGGCCGCCTCCACCTCGCCGCGGTCCTCCCGCAGCGCCGGCGGCACCCAGGCGAGGCCGAGGCGCTGATAGACGACCGCTTCGTCGCGGGCGACGACCAGCTCGCCGCCGCGGGTCTGGAGGCCGTACTCGCTGAGCTTGTAGCCCTGTTTGACGGCCAGCTCGCGGACCTTGACGTTGTGTTCCTTGGAGCCGGTGAAGTACTGCAGCGCGGCGCCCCAGAGCTCGGGGCGGACCACGCGCAGGTCGACCTGCTGGCCTTGCCGGGTCAGGATCGAGACTTTGGTGTCGCCGAGGGCGGCGACCTCGGCGACGCCGTCCAGGGCGGCGAAGGCACGGGCGATGGCGCCGGGGTCGGGCCCGGCGGCGAGCAGGTCGATGTCGTGGACGATGGCTTTCATGCGGCGCAGCGAGCCGGCGACCTCGACCTCGTCGATCGCGATGCCGGCAACGCGGGCGAGCTGGTCGCGGAGCCACTCGGCGAGCGGCAGCGCGTCCGCGAGGGGGATGCCCTGGCCGTGGGTGCCGTCGGCGAGGCGCTCCAGGGCACGGCGGAGGTTCTGCTCGGTGCGGGCGCCCATGCCGGGCAGGCCGGCGATCTTGCCGGCGGCGACCGCGGCGGTGAGGTCCTCGATGGTTGCGACGCCGAGGCGTTCGTGGATGAGGCGCGCCTTGCGGGGGCCGACGCCGGGGACGCGGCGCAGGACCCGCAGCCCTTCGGGAACTTCGGCGCGGAGCTCCTGAAGGGCGCGGACCTGGCCGTGTTCGAGGTACTCGCGCGCCTTGGCGGCGATCGCCTTGCCGACGCCGGGGATGGCGGCGAGCTCCGCTTGGGAGAGGCTGGCGAGGTCGCGGTCGTAGCCGGAGAGGGCACGGGCGGCGCGGTCGTAGGCGCGCAGCCGGAAGCCGGTCTCGCCGCGCAGCTCGAGCAGCTCGGCGAACTCGCGGAAGACCGAGGCGATTTCCTCGTTGGCCCAGGCCATCCCGTGCTACGCGGCCCCGTCGACGCCGGGTCCGGTTCCCGAGTCGGGGCCAGGGGTGGACCTCGGGTCGGGTCCGGGGAGCGGTGGGAGATGGGTGCGTTCGACGGCGGTGCGGGCGGGGCGGGCCCACCAGCCGGCGACCAGCAGAGCGCTGATCACGCCCCACAGGACCAGGACGGCGGCGGTGAGCAGGGTTGGGGCGAGGCCGAAGTCGCGCATGCGGTCGAGCCGCAGGACCAGCAGGGGTCCGAACGGCACGCCGACGCCGACCCCGGCGATGGCGAGGCGGCCGCCGCCGGGGGGGAGCACCAGCGCGGCGAGCAGCGCCCCGACGCAGGGTGCGGCGAGCAGCAGCCCGACCCGCAGGGCCAGCTCGACCGGCTGCAGGGCGAGGTCGGCCTGGCGACCGGCGACCACGGCGGCCCCGGCGGTCACCAGAGTGCTGGCGGCCGCGCCGGCCAGCGCCGCCGCGATCGGCCAGACGATCCCGGCGAAGCGCGAACGCGGATCGGGCGCCGCCGGGGCCGCGGCGCCCGCCCTCCCGATGGTCAGCTCGGGTTCGGATCGCCGGAAAGCAGCCATGACAGCAGGGCCTTCTGGGTGTGGAGGCGGTTTTCGGCCTGGTCGAAGACGGCGGCGCTGGGGCCGTCCATGACCTCGGCGGTGATCTCCTCGCCGCGGTGGGCGGGCAGGCAGTGCAGCACCACCACGTCGGCGGCGGCGGCGTTGACCGTGTCGGTGGAGAGCTGGTAGGGCTTGAAGATCAGGGCCCGCTCGCCGTGTTCGAGCTCCTGGCCCATGGAGGCCCAGACGTCGGTGTAGAGGACGTCGGCGCCTTTGGCGGCGGTGGCTGGGTCGTTGGTCAGCTCGACGCTGCCGCCGGTCTCAGTGGCGATCTCGGAGGCGCGGCGCACGATCTGGGGGATCGGCTCGTAGCCGGCGGGGGTGGCGATGGCCAGGTGCATGCCGACCTTGGCGCCGGCGAGCAGCAGGCTGTGAGCGACGTTGTTGCCGTCGCCGAGGTAGCCGAGGCGCAGGCCCTCGAGATGGCCTTTGCGCAGGCGGATGGTCTGCAGGTCGGCGAGCGCCTGGCAGGGGTGGAGGTAGTCGGAGAGGGCGTTGATCACCGGGACGGTGCTGGCGCGGGCGAGGCGCTCGAGGTTTTCCTGCGCGAAGGTGCGCAGCACGATGGCGTGGACGTAGCGGGAGAGGACCTGGGCGGTGTCCTCGATCGTCTCGCCGCGGCCGAGCTGGAGGTCGGAGGCGACCAGCGGGAGCGGGTAGCCGCCGAGCTCGTGCACGGCGACCTCGAAGGAGACGCGGGTGCGGGTGGAGGGCTTCTCGAAGATCAGGGCGACACTGCGGCCGGCGAGGGTGGCTCGCGGGCGCCGGTCGTCGCGGTACTGGTCGGCGCCGTCGAGCAGGGCGGTGAGCTCGCCGGGGGTGAGGTCGTCGTCGGAGAGGAAATCGCGCTTGGTCATCGGATGCCCCCGTGGTTCTCGTGCTCGTGGTTGCCGTGCTGCTGGTGGGTGCCGTGCTGCCGGTCGCCGGCGGCGGCCAGCGCCTTGACGCGGCTCGCCAAGGTGGTGATGTCGAACGGCTTCTCCAGGATCGCGTCGGGGCCGAGTTCGCCGCGCAGCGCGGTGACCAGTTCGGCCGCGCCGGTCAGCACCAGCACGCCGAAGGGGAGGCTGCCGTCCGGTCGGCGCAGCCGGGTGAGGACCTCGGGGCCGCCGAGGCCTGGCATCATCACGTCGAGGAGCACGACGGCCGGCTTGACCGCGCGGGCGAGCCGCAGCCCCTCCTCGCCGTCGGTGGCGAGGACGACGTCGAACGCCTCGTCCTCAAGGATCGCCTGGAGCAGCCCGCGAACGCTGGCGTCGTCCTCTACCACCAGCACGCGATTCGAACCCCGGGCGAGGTTCCCTTCTTGAGGTGGTTGCGTGGCCGCGGTGGACGGCGCGCACGGCGAAGCGCCGCACGGTTGTGTCGGCGCTTCATGCGACGCCGGAGACTCGCCCGGCGTTCTAAGCACCATCAGAACGGACCTCGCATCTCATCCGGCTTGCGGGCTGGCTGTGGCGCGGCCGGCAGCGCGCCGACACGCCACCGTCGCGCCGATCGCGCGACGGGAACTCCTACTTCAAGTCTGACATGCCATCAGGACCCCGGGCCACCGTCCCGGCGCCCTCGGCCTCGAACCGGCCAAGCGCCTCCGGGGGGAGGTCGGTGGTGGTGATGGTGGCGGCGGCGCTGCCGGCGCCGAGGTCCACGGCGAGGTCGACCTGGCCTTTGGCGGCGACCGCGGCGGCGGCGCGCTCGTCGTGGGCGGCGGCCTCACCGCCGGTGACCACGGTGACGGGGCCGAAGCGGACGCCGACCCGGGCGGGGTCGAGGGGGATCGCGGCCCGGTCGATCGCGTCGAGCACCGCGGGCCAGGCGGGCAGGCCGCTGGCGAGGGCGGCGCGCAGCGCGATCGAGGCGGCGACCGCGCGGGCGGCGGCCAGCGCGTCGGCGTGGCTGGCGGCGCCGTGGACGGTGACGACGATCAGCTTTCGGCTGCCGGGCACGCGCATGGCGAGCTGCTCGCCGAGGGATTCGCAGAGGTAGGCGAGGGCGGCCTCGAACGCGGCGGCACCTTCGGAGCCGGCGGTGAGCACCGGCGCGGCGGCGGTGGCGTTGGCGAGCAGGATGGCGCTGTCGGCCATGCTGGGGCCCTGGTCGACCAGGATTCGCTCGAAGGAGCGGCCGAGGGCCCGTTCGAGGATGCCGTCGAGCACCGGCGGCTCGACGGTGGCGTCGGTGGTGAGCAGGACCAGGGTGCTGGCGAAGGAGGGCGCGAACGGAACCGAGGCCTTGGCGACCCCGCCGATGCGGACCTCCCCTTCGGACCAGGCGACGGCGACGGCGTGTTCCCGGGCGACGCCGCCGGAGGCGGCCAGGGCGCGGGCCAGCTCGGCGGAGCCGCGGCGGCCGAGCGCGGTGACGGCCTTCTCGGCGCCTTCGGCGGCGGCTTCCAGTGGGAGGCGGCGGCCGATCGGGCCGGTGCCGAGCAGGAGGACCTCGGCGGGGGCGCAGCCGACGGCGGTGGCGCAGGCCTCGGCGAGGGCGGCCGCGTCGGCGTCGCCGCGGGCGCCGGTGGCGGCGTTGGCGGCGCCGGCGTGGACCAGGACCGCGCGGGCGCTGCCGTCGGCGAGCTGGCGCCGTGACCAGCGGACTGGCGCGGCGGCGAAGCGGTGGCTGGTGAAGCGGCCAGAGGTCGCCGCGGTCTGCTGGCTCACCACCAGGCCGAGGTCGGACCCGGGTCCGGCGACCAGCCCGGCGTCGACCCCTGCCGCGCGGAACCCCCGGGGTGCGCAAACCCCGCCCTCCACCCCGGCGACCGTGTAGTCGACCACAACCACCTCCCTTGTCAGCCGTCAGCGCCGACAATCCACGCCTTCGGTGCATCCTGGGCGTTCTGGCATGGCCCCCGCGCGCTGGGGGCCCCCGCTGGGGGTCCCCCCGGTTTCAAGCCTACGGCGCGGCGGGGTCGCTCGGCATCCCCCACAGCCACATCTGTGGATAACCAGCTGTCCCCTGAAAGGGCCGACGGGTGGCTTTGCCACCCGTCAACCCCCTTGACCACCGTGGCGGCCACGCCAAGAGGGGGAGCCTCGAGGGGGAGCTGCGCTCCCCCTCGATTCACGCGCGGAGGGTGGCGTCGTGGCGTTCGGCGGCCAGGGCGACCATGCGGTCGCGGACCGCGGCGGCATCGGCGTCGGTGAGGGTCCGGTCGGGGGCCTGCAGGGCGACCCGGTAGGCGAGGTTGCGGTATCCCGGCGGCAGCGGCGCTCCCTGGTAGGCGTCGAACAACGCCAGGCGGGCGAGCAGCTCCGCGCCAGCCTCGCTGAGGGTCGCCTGCAGGCCCGCGGCGGCGACGCCGGGTGGGACCAGGAAGGCCACGTCGAAGCTCAGCTCCGGGTAGGGCGACGGGGTCATGGCCGGCCGGGTGGCGGGGGCCGCCTCCAGCAGCGGGGTCAGCTCCAGCTCGGCGGC
>DASWDC010000061.1:0-6028 GCA_036395655.1 Actinomycetota bacterium
CGCGCCCACGCCGGACTGGCTGTCGTTCTTCATGTTCACCTTCTTCACCGACCGGGACGGCAAGTTCCAGCTCGCCTCCCTGGCCGAGAGCGCCTTCGACCCGCTGTCGCGCACGGTCCAGTTCATGCTGCGCGAAGAGGCGCACCACATGTTCATCGGCACCACGGGGATCGCGCGGGTGATCCAGCGCACCTGCCAGCTGATGCGCCAGCACCGCGCCGAGGACCCCGAGGCGGTGCGCCGCGTCGGCGGGATCGACCTGCCGCTGCTGCAGAAGTACCTCAACCTCCACTACAGCGTTTCGCTGGACCTGTTCGGCGGGGAGCTGTCGTCGAACGCGGCGAGCTACTTCTCCAGCGGTCTCAAGGGACGCTTCCAGGAGACCCGGCGCAGCGACGACCACCGCCTGGTGGAGGCGACCTACCCGGTTTCTCAGCTGGAGGGCGGGCGGGTCGAGACCGTGCAGGCTCCGGCGCTGAACGCCATGAACGAGTGCCTGCGCGACGACTACATCGCCGACTGCCAGCGCGGCGTCAACTCCTGGAACAAGCTGATCGCCAGAGCGGGGATCGAGTTCGAGCTGCGGCTGGCCCACCGCGGCTTCAACCGCCACGTCGGCAGGTTCGCCGACGCCCACGTCGCCCCGGACGGCGGCCTGCTCGGCGGGGCGGCATGGCAGGAGCAGGTGGACCAGTGGCTGCCGACCCCCGCCGACGAGGAGTACGTGGCGTCGCTGATGGTGCCGGTCTATGAGCCGGGGAAGATGGCTAACTGGATCGCCCCGCCGGCGACCGGCATCAACGACAAGCCGGTGGACTACGAGTACGTGCGGTTCGAGCAGCGGCCCTGATCCTTGGGGAGGGTGGGATGACAGCGGTCGAGCTGCCACCGGAGGTGGCCACAGGGGTCCCTGAGCGGCTCAACGCCTGCGAGTACCTGCTGGACCGGCGACTGGAGGCTGGGGACGGGGAGCGGGTCGCCCTCCAGGAGCGCGGTGGGGCGACCCTCACCTACCGGGAGGTCGCGGCGCGGGTGGCGCGGGTCGCGGGCGCGTTGCGGGCGCTCGGCGTGCGGCCCGAGGAGCGGGTGCCGCTGGCGCTGCTGGACGGGGCCGAGTTCGTCGCCAGCTTCCTCGGCGCGCTGCGGATCGGGGCGGTGCCGGTGCCGATGTCGACCATGCTGACCGGCGCCGAGCTGGCCTTCCAGTGCCGCGACGCGCGCGCCCGGGTGGCGGTCGCCTCGGCGGCGCTCGGCCCGGCGCTGGCGGAGGTGGCCGAGGGCTCGGGCGAGCTGGCCGACCTGGTGCTCGCCGGGGACGCGCCGGTGGTCATCCCCGCGACGGTGCGGACCCACCGCTTCGACGAATGGCTCACGGGACCGGATCCGTGGCAGGCGGCGCCCGCCTACGGGAGCTGGCCGGACTCGCCCGCGTTCTGGCTCTACACCTCGGGCACCACCGGCAAGCCCAAGGCGGCCATGCACCGCCACGCCGACCTGCCCTACACCGCCGAGACCTACGGCCGCCAGGTACTCGGGATCGGCCCGGACGACCGCTGCTACTCGGTCGCCAAGCTGTTCTTCGCCTACGGGCTCGGCAACGCGCTGACCTTCCCGTTCTCGGTCGGCGCCAGCGCGGTGCTGGACCCGGGGCGTCCCACCCCGGCCGGTGTCGCCGAAACGGTGCGCTCCACCCGTCCGACGCTGTTCTTCGCGGTGCCGACGTTCTACGCGGCGCTGCTGGCCGCCGAGGCCGACGGTGCGGTGCCGCGCGACACCTTCGCGTCGGTGCGCCTCGGCGTGTCGGCCGGCGAGCCGCTCCCGGCGGGACTCTGCACCCGCCTGAAGGACCGCTTCGGGCTGGACGTGCTCGACGGCCTCGGGACCACCGAAGCGCTGCACATCTTCCTCTCCAACCGGCCGGGCGAGATCCGCCCGGGGACGACCGGCCGGGTGGTGCCCGGCTACCGGGTTCGCCTGGTCGACGACGACGGCGCGGCGGTGCCGCCCGGCTCGGGCGGAGCTGGGCACCTGCTGGTCGCGGGTGACTCGGTGGCGACCGGGTACTGGTGCCGCACCGAGGTGACCCGCCGGACCTTCCAGGGCGAATGGCTGCGCACCGGGGACGTCTACGCCTGCGACGACGACGGGGTGTTCACCTATCAGGGCCGCTCCGACGACATGATCAAGGCCGGGGGGATCTGGGTCTCCCCCGCCGAGGTGGAAGCCACCCTGATCCAGCACCCGGACGTGCTGGAGGCCGCCGTGGTCGCCCGCCGCACGCCCGACGGCATCGAGGAGCCCGCCGCCTTCGTGGTCTGCCTCCCCGGCCGCGCCGTGGCCGCCGACGAGCTGGTCGCCTTCTGCCGCGAACGCCTCGCAGCCTTCAAGCGGCCCCGCCAGGTGTTCTTCACCGACGAGCTGCCCAAGACCGCCACCGGCAAGATCCAGCGCTTCAAGCTGCGCGGCGCCTGAGGCGTCCGGATACGCGGTGGCCCCACCCGGGCTGCCCGGGTGGGGCCACCACTGACGACCGTCAGGGCCGAACTACGTCTCGATCGGCCGCACGTTCGCGGCCTGTGCGCCCTTCGGACCCTGGGTGATGTCGAACTCGACGGCCTGCCCCTCGTTCAGCGAGCGGTAGCCGCGGCTCTGGATCGCGCTGAAGTGGACGAAGACGTCTTCGCCCGACTCCGGGCTGATAAAGCCGTAGCCCTTGTCAGCGTTGAACCACTTGACGGTTCCAACAGCCATGATTGTTTTGTCCCTCCCTCCGTTTCTCCGGAGGTATAGCAACTCACCAGCACCAACGGCACCGGAGGCAAGGGACAGCTCGACTGCTGAGTGAAGCCAAACATTGCGTCTCCTGCGCGCCAGAGGGTAGCACGTTGGCGCCCTCACGTGGCGCAAAAGCTTATCAGGGGTGGAGGCGGTAGAGGCGTTCGGCGTTGCTGGCGGCGATCCGCTGGGCGACGGCGGCGGCGTCGGGAACGGCGCAGTCGCCGCTGGCGACCCAGCCGTCGAGGACCTGGTGGAGGGCACGGCGGAAATGGGTCGCGCCGAGCAGGTACAACTCGGCCAGGCCGAACGCGTCGGAGCTGTAGAGCAATTTGCCGAAGGGCGCCAGCTCCAGCGACTCGGCCAGGATCGCCGCCGCCCGGGCGCCGCTGTAGGAGAGCGCCAGGCCGACGTCGAAGAAGACGTTGCGGTAGGCGGCGGCGAGGTAGCCCGCGTGGCGGTGGAACGGGTAGCAGTGCAGCAGCACCAGGTTGACGCCCAGCTCGCGGAACCGGCGGATCAACCCGGTCAGGTGGAGGGGGTCCGCGCGGCGCAGGTCCAGGTCGGTGTCCCCGAACCCGGCGTGGAACTGCAGCGGGAGGCCCCGCTCGCGGGCCAGTTCCGCGCCTGCCCAGATCCCATGGCGCAGCAGCACCGGGTCGGTGACGCGCGGGGCGCCCGGCACGGCTCCCAGGTCACGCAGCCAGCGGCCGGCGGCGGCGACCACCTCGGCGCGAGCGGGCGGTGCCGGGTCGAAGTCGAAGCCGAGCCGGTAGGCGACGATGCTCTTCAATCCGGCGGCGCCGTCGCCTGCGTCCTTGACCGTGTCGCGCAGGCGCGCGGCGAAGCGGTCGGGGAACTCGGCGGCGGGCGGCCGCTCGGCGGCGAGCGCTTCGGCGACCGCCTCCAAACGGACGAGCTCGCGGGTGGCGGCGCCGGCCAGCTCGCCCATCGCGGCCGGGTCGAGGATCTCGCCGGGCCGCAGGCCGGTGTCGAGCAGCAGCGTGCCGGTGCCGCTGGCGCGCAGCAGCAGCCTGCTCGCCGCCGGGGCGCCCAGCTCCGCGCGCCGCTCCAGGTAGCGCCCGGCCGGGACGTGCGGCTCCAGGCCCAGGACGGGGGCGCACCAGCGCCGGATCGCCAGGCCGACCGGGCTGTCGAAGGCTCCCTCCTCGGCCGCCGGCGGGTCGCCTTCGGTGATCAGCCGCTCGAACGCGGGCCGCTCCAGGTCGTCAAGGACGATCCCGTGGCAGTGGTGATCGACCAGGGTGAGCGCACCCAGGTCGAGCGCGCCGGTGACAGTCGCCATGCAGCGATTATGCGGCGCTTGGCGCCGATTGGCGGGAAGTCGCCGTGGGGCTGGAGGGCCAACGGGCCGCGGTCGGGATGCGGCGCTGCCGGGCCCCCCGGCGGTAGGAGCCCGGCAGCGCACGGGGGGCGGTCAGGGACTGCGGGTCACGGTGGCGAGCGCGAGGACGGCGACGCCGAGGACGGCCATCGCAAGCGCGATCAGCAGCGTGGACATTGGCCGCCCCTTCCGAGCAAGTTTCGCAACTTCGCGACTTGGATCTACTGCTCTATGCGGTAGCATCCGCCAACCCGGTTACGACCGAAGCACGGCCGGGCATCGGCTCTGGAACAGCGTGCCAGCCCTGCTTCAGCGGCTGGCTCGCCGCTCGGCTTGGCGCCGTCGCGCGACCGGTACCAGCAGCGCGACGGCCAGCAGCGGCAGGCTGATCAGCAGCGCGGCGCCGCGCAGGCCGACCACCGTGGCGAGGGCGCCGTCGGCGAGGCTGGCGAGCGGGCGGGTGCCGACGAAGGCGACCGTCCACAGCGCCATCACCCTTCCCCTGCGGGCGTCGTCGAGCGACTCGTGGATCATCGTGGTGGCCTGCGTCTGGGCGGCGAGATAGGTGCCGCCCGCGACCGCCAGCCCGGCGAGCCCCAACCACAGCGTCCCGGCGCCGGAGAGCGCGAAAGCGGCGTTGGCCACGGCCATCCCGACCAGCAGCAGCGCCATACGCCGGTAGGGCCGGGCGGCCGGCCGCGCGATGGTGAGCGCGCCAAGTACCGCGCCGATCCCGAAGGTGCCGAACAGCAGCCCGGCGACGGTGTCACTGCGCCCGTAGAGGTGCACCGCGAACCCGGGCCCGAGCGTCGGCGCCGGGTCGGAGGCGATCGCGAGAACCGCCACCACCGCCAGCAGCAGCACCAGCTCCGGCTCTCCCCGCAGCACCCTGAGTGCCCCGAGGACTCCCCCACCACGGCCTCCAGCCGCGTCGTCGTCTCGGCCAGGGCCGCTCGCCTGAGGACGGGGCCGGATCACCAGCACCGCCACGATCAACGCCAGGTAGGAGGCACAGTTGGCGGCGAACGCCCAGGCGAAGCCGACCCGCAGCACCAGCAGCGCCCCCAGCGCGGGCCCGAGCGCCTTGGACAGGTTCATGGTCATCGAGTCCATCCCGACCGCCCGGTGCAGGTCCGCCGGCTCCACCAGCGCCGGGACCAGCGCCTTCTGCGCGGGGAAGCAGAACGCGGTGGTCACCCCGAGCAGGGCGGCCAGCACCATCACCGAGCCGACGCCGGCGCGCCCGGCGGCCACCAGCAGCGCCAGCGCGCCCGAGATCAGCACCGCCGCGAGCTGACTGGCGACCAGCAGCCGCCGCCGCTCGTAGCGGTCGGCGGCGGCCCCGGCGAGCGGCGCGAGCAGCAGCACCCCGGCGTACTGGGCGAAGTTGACCACCCCGACCAGCAGGGTCGAGCGGGTGAGGCGGAACACCAGCAGCGACAGCGCGATCGACTGGCAGAAGTTGCCCGCGTTGGACAGCAGCGACCCGACCGCGTACAGCCCGAAGTCCCGCTGGGCGAGCAGCGCCACCGCCCCGCGCCGCGCCGGGCCCTCCCCCACCGGCGCGGGCGCCAGGCTCGCGGGACTCGCGGAGCTGAAATCACCGGTTATACGCATACCGAGACAATGTAGCGGTCCGAGGGTCCTGGCCGCGGTCTCGTCTCATGCCGTGCGAGCTGACCTTCTCCTGCTGGGGTTGCCGGGGCCGAGGCCGAGGGGGAGGCCTGCTGACGCACGGCGAACAGGGCCGCGAACGCTGAGCCCTCGACCAGCCCGGCGCCAAAGCGCGCCGCTGGGAGCGCCTCTACGGGAGCGGAGCGCCCCCGCCGGAGGCGCTGGCGGCGGACGAGTTGCCGGCCTGCATGTCCAGCGCCTGGAGGACCTTGGTGCGGTCGAGGCCGGGGATGT
>DASWDC010000062.1:0-2561 GCA_036395655.1 Actinomycetota bacterium
GGGTCGCTGGACCGAGCGGAGCTGGTGGCGCTGCTGATCGAGCAGGCTGGCACGGACGAGGCCCTGCAGCACAAGCTCACGCTTCGGCAGGCGCGGGGAGCGGGAGGCCGGAGCGGCCCGGACGCCGCCGCGCTGCGAAAGCAGGTCAACACCGCGCTGCGGGTCCGCGGGTTCGTCGACTACCGCGGCAGCTACGACTACTCAGAACGCGCCAGCGAGGTCCTCGACGTGCTCGACGACGTCCTCGACAGCGGGCACGCAGCGGTGGTGGTCCCGCTCGCGCAGCGGGCGCTGGAGCTGCTCGTCAAGGCCACCCTGCAGATGGACACCTCCAGCGGCGCGCCGGGCGAGGCCTGCGAGCGCGCGCTCGACCTGCACGCCCGTGCCTGCGCCCAGGCGCCGCCCGACCCGGTGAAACTCGCCCACTGGCTGGTGGACCTGGAGGTCGAGGGCCCCGGCTGGCCGGACGTGGACCTCGCCATCTACCAGGACGGCCTCGGCGAGGCCGGGATCGCCGCCTACCGCGCCCGGGTCGAGGAGCTGTGGGCCGCCCTGCCGCCCAACCCACGAACGCCCGGCAGGGTCGGCATGCACCTCTACGGCCACGACGACCACCGCCGCTATGTCCTGAACCACATGATGGAGGAGCTCGCCGAGCTGGACGACGACGTCGACCAGCTGGTGGCGGTCATGGCGGCGGACCTGTCATCCGGCTGGCAGTACGTGCGGATCGCCACCACCCTGCAGGAGGCGAATCGTGCCGCCGAGGCGCTGGTGTGGGCCGAACGGGGCCTCGCCGCCAGCGAGGGTCGCCCCGATGCGCGCCTGGTCGACGTCGTCGTCGGCGAGTACCTGCGCACCGGCCGGACCGCCGAGGCGATCGCCCTCCGCCGCGCCGCCTTGGAGCAATACCCCAGCCAGCCGGTCTACGAGGCGCTGCGCACGGCGGCGGAGTCTGCCGGTCGGTGGCCGGCAGAGCGCGCCTCGGCTCTCGTCCTGCTGCGCAAGCAGGCCGCCGCCGGTGGCGGGCTCGCCAACGCGACGCTGATCCGGGCGCTCCTTGCCGACGGTGAGACCGACGCCGCCTGGGCTGCCGCTAACCTCAAGGGAGCGCCGGGATGCACCGATGACCTCTGGCTCACGCTCGCCGAGCAGCGGGCGGCAACCCACCCCGCCGACGCCATCGGCGTCTACCAGCAGCTCGCCGAGCGCGCCATCGACACCCGCAACAAGCGGGGCTACGGCCAAGCCGCCGACCTGGTCGTGCGGATCAGAGACCTGCACCGCCGCCTCGACTCGAACGCCCCCGCCTTCAGCGCCTACCTGACCGACCTGAAGGCACGCCACAAACCCAAGCGCAACCTGATGGCCGAACTCGCCGGCCGCGGCCTGTAGCCGCAGTGGTTCAGTGGCCGTCGGAGGGCATCCAGTCGCCGCGGCCGGTGGGGAGCAGGTCGAGCAGGTGCCAGACGGGGGAGAGCAGGTCGATGCCGCGGTATTCGTCCTTGCCGTAGTAGGGGCTGCCGGCGTAGGAGAGGCGGATGGTGCCGTCGGGGGCGAACAGGTCCGGCAGGCGCGTGTCCCGCTCGCTGTCCGCGCTCTCGACGTTCAGGTCCGGGTCGCCTTCGCGGAAGACGTAGTCGGTGTCGATCACCGGGCCCGGCGGCAGGGCGCGGCGCAGCTCCGCCACCTGCTCGCGCTGGTCCCTGAGGCGCTGCTCGGCGTCGAGGAGCCGTTGGCGGTGCGCCTGGTAGCTGTCGCTGGCGGGGATGTCCAGGACCGGGGTGTCGCTCATCTCGCATCGGCTCCTTCGGGTCGGCCGCCGTGATTGGCTTTAGTGAAGACTAAAATGATGCTGCCCACAGATGCAAGCTTTAGCCACTGCTAAACTCCGAGCATGGACGCGATCCAGGTCGTCGCCGAGCCTCGGCGGCGCGAGATCCTGCGGCTGGTCTGGGAGGGCGAGCGTTCCGCCTCCGAGATCGCCGCCCAGTTCGGCGTCACCTTCGGCGCGGTCTCGCAGCACCTCGGCGTGCTGCGCAGGGCCGGCTTCGTGCTGGTCCGCCACGACGGCCCGCGGCGCTTCTACCGAGCGGACCGTGCCGCGCTCGGCCCGCTCGCCACCCTGCTCGAACAGATGTGGGCCAGTCAGCTCGACCAGCTCGCCGCCCTGGCCGGAGCCGAGGCGGAAGCCACGCGGCAGCGGGAGGCGGGATGAGCGAACGCGGGCCTGCCCCGGTCGTGACCGTCGAACGCTACGTGAAGGCCCCGCCGGAGACCGTCTTCACCTTCTTCGCCGACCCCTCGCGCTGGCTCCAGTGGCAGGGCGTCCACGCCCAGATCGAGCCCCGCCCGGGGGGGCGGTTCCGCATGGACGTCATGGGCGACGGCTACGCCTCCGGCCGTTTCGTTGAGGTCACCCCACCCCGTCGCGTGGTCTTCACCTGGGGCTACGAGGCGCCGGGCAGCCCGGTCCCGCCGGGGTCGAGCACCGTCGAGATCGACCTGCTCCCCGACGGCGACGGCACCCTGGTCCGCCTCACCCACCGCGGCCTGCCCAC
>DASWDC010000063.1:0-5576 GCA_036395655.1 Actinomycetota bacterium
CTCTGCGATCGTCCATGTTCTCACCGCCAGGCGCATCGACGAGGATCTCGCGAACCGCTTGGAGCACGAGACCATCACCGCGCCCCACCTTCTCGACGTCGAGGTCCTACAGGCCCTGCGCGGCCTGACGCTGGGACACAAGATCAGCCATGAGCGAGCCAACCACGCGCGGGCCCTCTACCGCCAGCTATTCATCGTCCGCTACCCGGCCGACGGGCTCGCCGAGCGGATCTGGAGTCTGCGTCACAACTTGACTGCCTACGACGCCGCCTACGTTGCGCTGGCCGAAGCGCTTGACTGTCCCCTCGTCACCCGCGACGCCAAGCTCGCCAGCGCAGGCCACAGCGCGAACGTCCATATCTACCCGAGGTTGAGTCCCGCCAACGGGGATACGTGACACGGTCACTGACCTTCCACCGAGCCTTGACCGGGGGGCGAGCGTAGGTGCCCGATCGCGAGCGCGTCGACCCTGGGTCGGCCAAGGCGCCCATCTCGCGGACGGGACCGGCCGCCGCAGCGAACAACGCATCAGCGGTGACGTGACCCGGTAACGGCACCAACACCGAACCGGCGGGGTCCGCTACCGTGAGGTTATGGCTGTTACGGCGCGAGTCGAGCACGTCGGGAGTCTCTTGCGTCCCTCCTACCTGCTGGAGGCGCGGGCGGCGCGGGAGGACGGGCGGCTGGGCCCGGCGGCGTTCAAGGCGGTTGAGGACCAGGCGGTCAAAGAGGTGCTCGCCCTCCAGCGGGACGTTGGCTGTCCGGTGGTCACCGACGGGGAGCTGCGGCGCGACTCGTTCCAGAGCGAGCTGTCGGCGGCCGCCGACGGGTTCGCGGGGGTCGACATGGACGCCTGGCTGTGGGGCGAGTGGCACTCCGGCGCCGAAGGGCCTGGCGATCTGACGGTGAAGCGGCCCGAGGCCCTCGGGGTGGTCGCGCCGGTGCGGGCACGGCGGCGGCTCGCGGCCGAGGAGTTCACCTTCACACGCGCTGTCCTCGGCGACGACCCGGACCGGGTGGCGAAGGTGACGCTGCCGAGCCCGAGCCTGTTCGCCAATCTCTGGTCGCCGGCCGAGCATGCAGGCGAGCGACGCAATGCTGTCCACGGGAGGGCGGCGGAGGCGAAGACGGAGCTATCCCGGGGTGCCTACCCGACCCTGGACGCCTTCCTCGCCGACGTGGTCGGGGTTCTCCAGGACGAGGTCCGGGAGCTGGTGCGGCTCGGCTGCACCTATATCCAGCTCGACGCGCCGCACTACCCGCTGCTGATCGACCCGCACTGGCAGGCGTTCTACGAGGCGCGGGGTTGGCCGCTGGAGCGCTGGCTCTCCTATGGCGTCGAGCTGGACAACGCGGTGATCGATGCGGGCCGCCCGGCCACCTTCGGGTTCCACCTCTGCCGCGGCAACCAGCGCAGCCGCTGGCTGGTCGCGGGCGGCTACGACGCCATCGCCGGGCCGATCTTCGGCGGCGTCCACGCCGACCGCCTACTGCTGGAGTACGACGACGAACGATCCGGCAGCTTCGACCCGCTGCGCCTGGTCCCCGACGACAAGTGGGTGGTCCTCGGCTTGGTCACCACCAAGACGCCCCGGGTCGAGACCGAGGCGGACCTTGAGCGCCGGGTGGGTGACGCGAGCCGCTGGATCGGGCGGGACCGCCTGGCGATCAGCCCGCAGTGCGGCTTCGCCACCTCCTACCTCGGCAACGCCATCAGTATTGAGGACGAGCGCCGCAAGCTCGCTGTCCTGGTCCGCACCGCCGAGCGGGTCTTTGGCGGCGTCCGGTAGGACCCGGTTGCGCCGCCTTACGGCCGGGTAAGCGTGCCCTTGGGGCGCGTTTCGGGGGGAGTAGTAGGAGGTGACGAGGATGCGCGCCACTGCCACAGACGCCGACGTGCTGATCGTCGGGGCCGGCCCGACGGGGCTGCTGCTCGCCGGGGACCTCGCCGGGGCCGGGGTCGCCTGCACGGTGCTGGAGCGGCGGGTCGAGGACTCCAGCCTCACCCGCGCGTTCGCGGTCCATGCCCGCACGCTGGAGGAGCTGGACGCCCGCGGCGTCGCCGACGAGCTGGTCGAGACCGGGGCGACGGTGGGGTCGCTGGCGGTCTTCGGCGGCGTCAGGCTCGCCCTCTCCCAGCTGGAGACCAGGTTCCCGTTCGTGCTGGTGACGCCGCAGTACCACACCGAACGGCTGCTCGCCGAGCGGGCCAGGGCGCTCGGCGCCGAGCTCGTGCGGGGCGCCGAGGTGACCGGGCTGCGCCAGGACACCGGCGGCGTCGATCTGGAGGTCCGCACCAAGGCCGCCGGCGACGGCGAGTGGGTGGCCGGCACGCGGCGGGCCAGCTACGTGGTCGGCACCGACGGGGTCCGCAGCACCGTGCGCCACGCGCTCGGGCTGCCGTTCCCGGGCCGCTCGATCGCACGGTCGCTGATGCTGGCCGACGTGCGCCTGGCCGAGACGCCGCCGGGCGTGTTGACTGCCAACGGCACCGGCAGGAGCTTCGCCTTCATCGCGCCGTTCGGCGACGGCTGGTACCGCGTGATCGCCTGGAACCGGCGCCACCAGGTCCCCGACAGCGAGCCGGTCGATTTCGACGAGCTGCGCGCGGTCACCCGCGACGCCCTCGGCACCGACTATGGCATGCGCGACCCGCGCTGGACCTCGCGGTTCCACAGCGACGAACGCCAAGCCCCCACCTATCGGGTCGGGCGGGTGTTCCTCGCCGGGGACGCCGCGCACGTGCACTCGCCAGCGGGCGGCCTCGGCATGAACACCGGCCTGCAGGACGCCGCCAACCTCGGGTGGAAGCTGGCGGCAGCCGTCCAGGGCTCGGCGCCGGACGGCCTGCTCGACAGCTACCAGCGCGAGCGCTACCCCGTCGGCACGCAGGTCCTGCGCACCAGCGACGCCCTGCTGCGGGCCGCGTTCGCCCAGTCGCGGGCGTTGCGCGCCGTCCGTGGCGTGGCCGCCGCACTGGCGACCCGGATCAAACCGGTCGCCGACCACTTCGCGGGCAGGATCACCGCCCTCGGCGTCAGCTACCCCGCCCCGCACGGCGCCCATCCGCTGACCGGCAAACGCGCGGCGGACGTCCCGCTCGCGGTCACCGCCGACGACAGCGGCGAGCAGACCCCCGGGCCACGGTCGGACCGCCTGGTCCCGCCGCGGCTCTACGAGGCCCTGCGTGGCGGGCAGTTCGTGCTGCTCGCCCCGGCCCTCGGCACCGAGGCGGCGGCCAGGCTCCGGGACGCCGTCGCCCCCTGGATCGACCGGGTCGACGTCGCCACCCCCGCGACCGCCACCTCGCCGCCGACCTGGCTCCTGGTGCGCCCCGACGCCTATGTCGCCTGGGCCTCCAACGAGCCGGATCCCGCCGCCGGTACCGAGGCGCTCCGCGCCGCCCTGGCCAGCTGGTGCGGCGCGCCCACGCCCGCGCAGGCGGAAACCTGAGCACAACAGGTCCCGATGGCTCTCCTCGCTTCGGCTTCTTCAACGACGTAGGCTGACGTAGGGCTGCTACCTCGCCTGCGGCTGGCGAGCGGGGCGAGCGCACGGTACCAACGAGCCGACCGAGTCGCCGAGTCAAGGTTGGACCCATGAACCCGTTCCGCGGGCGCCTGCTGCGTGCCGCCGCCGTCATCCTGCCCGTCGCAGCGGCCGCGGGGTGGTACCTCGCCCCGATGTCCGCGCACGCCTCCAGCCAGGTCGCCGTCTGGCAGATGAACGAGGGCGCGGGCGCGACCACGATGGTGGACAGCGCTGGCGGCCACGACGGCGCCGTCAAGAACGCGCAGACAGGCGTGCCCGGCTTCTCGGGCAACGCCTACCGCTTCAACGGCTCCAGCTCGGTGGTGGTGGTCCCCGCCTCGCCCGCGTTCAACCCGGGCAGCGCCGACTGGAGCTTCACCGTCCACGTGAACTTCACCAAACCGCCGAACGCCACGGTCGGCGACTACGACCTGTTCCGCGGACCTTCGCAGGGCGCCTACAAGGCGGAGATCCTGGCCAGGAAGAACCGCACCCAGGGGGTGGCGAGCTGCTTCTTCAAGGGGTCCAGCACCAAGGCGACCCTGACCGCCGGCCCGAACCTCGCCGACGGCCGCTGGCACACCATCACCTGCACCAAGCACGCGTCCAACATCCAGCTGGTGGTGGACGGCACCACCTTCACCCGGACGGTGACGATCGGCACGCTCACCAACACCGGCCCGGTGTCGCTCGGCGCCAAGGCCAAGGGCGGCGACTGGTACGACGGCCTGCTGGACGAGGTTTCGGTCACCTCCGGCTGACGGTTGCCTCTGACCCATTTTTCCGCCGGCCCGTTTGGCTTACTGTCTTGAAGGGATGCATAAACCGGCAGAAAGGTGGTTGCAATGCAAGCACCGCCGTACGGGGCA
This sequence comes from Actinomycetota bacterium, assembly GCA_036395655.1. Lineage (GTDB taxonomy): Bacteria > Actinomycetota > CALGFH01 > CALGFH01 > CALGFH01 > DASWDC01. Next base: position 4,401 of record DASWDC010000063.1, read on the forward strand.
TATCCAGTGCAGTTCTCGGTCGACTACCCCGACCGACCGCTTGACCGCCTGACCTCGGCCTTCCGGATCCTCGTGGCGATCCCGATCCTGATCCTGATCGGCGCCGTCTCGGGGAACGCCTGGCAATGGTCGGCCGGCAACGGCACCACCAGGACGATTGGCGGCGCTGGGGGGCTGCTGTTCTTCGGGCCGTTGCTGATGCTGGTGTTCCGGCGCAAGTACCCGCGCTGGTGGTTCGAGTGGAACCTGGAGCTGCTGCGCTTCAGCAACCGCGTCTGGGCCTACCTCGCCCTGATGGACGACCACTACCCCTCCGCCGACGAGCAGCAGGCCGTTCACCTGGAGATCCCCTACCCGGACGCCCAGCGGCTGAACCAGTGGCTGCCGATCTTCAAGTGGCTGCTGGCGATCCCCCACTACATCGTGCTGTTCTTCCTCGGGATCGGCGCGTTCGTCGCCTCCGTGATCGCCTGGTTCGCGATCCTGTTCACCGGCACCTACCCGCGCGGGCTGTTCCACTTCGTCGAAGGGACGTTCCGCTGGACCAACCGCGTGATCGGCTACGCGCTCATCCTGGTCACCGACGAATACCCGCCGTTCCGCCTCAACCCCTAGCCTCAATCCCTGACCCTGGCACGGACGAGGACGAGGAGGGCACCGATGGCCACGCACGAGGTTCGGGTCGACTACGCCAAGACGCTCGCCGAGGAGCCGGAGACCGGGCACAACCGCTGGCATCCGGACATCCCGCCGATCGTGCGCTGCGACCCCGGTGACGAGGTCATCCTCCAGACCCGCGACGCCCTCGACGGCCAGGCGGGCCCGCGGGCGGCCCTTGAGGCCGTGGGCGCGGCCGACCTCAACGTGGTGCACCCGCTCACCGGGCCGGTCTCCGTCAGCGGCGCCGAGCCGGGCGACATCCTGGAGGCCGAGATCCTCCGCATCGAAGCGGACCGCTACGGCTTCACCGTGCAGCTGCCCGGCTTCGGCTTCCTCCGCGACGAGTTCCCCGACCCGTTCATGGTCCGCTGGGCGATCGCCGACGGCCACGCCACCAGCGACGACCTGCCCGGCGTCCGCATCCCCGGCGCGCCCTTCATGGGCACCATCGGCCTGTCCCCCGACCGGCGCCTGATGGAGGTCTGCGCCGCCCGCGAGCAGGCCGCGATCGACCGG
>DASWDC010000064.1:0-7518 GCA_036395655.1 Actinomycetota bacterium
CGGGGCCGCATCATCACCCCGCTGAAGGACCGCTTCGGCGCCGAGGTCCGCACCCACTACCCGCTGCGGCTCGACGACGAGATCCGCCTGGTCCGCCAGGAGGCGATGCTCACCTGGCCGCGGAGCCACCTCGGCGAGCCGGTCGTGCCCGACCACATCCTGGAGATCATCGCCCGCTTCACCCGCGCGGTCCGCGAGGCACCCCAGATCGACGCCCGCTCGGGCGTGTCGGCGCGTTTCGCCATCGCCGCCACCGAGACCGCCGCGGCCTCGGCGGTGCGCCGCGCGGTCCTGGCCGGCGAGCCGGTCCCGGTGGTGCGCGTGGTGGACCTGCCCGCCGCCGTCCCGGCCGCCCTCGGCAAGGTCGAGTTCGACGAGCTGGAGGAGGGCCGCGAGCTGGAGCTGCTGCACCACCTGCTGAAGCGGGCGCTCGCCGAGACCTACCGGGCGCGGCTGGCCGGCGCGGACGTCTCCGGGCTCCTGCGCCGCTTCGACGACGGCGCCACCGTCGAGACCGGCGAGCTGCTCAGCGCCGCCGAGCTGCTGCAGCGCATCGGCCCGGTGCCGGGCCTGGCGCAGCTGCTGCGCCGCCTGGGCGACGGCGACGCCGAGACGCCGGGTCTCGCCGCCGCCGCGCTCGAGTTCGCCATGGAAGGCCTCCACCTCGCCAAACGCCTCGGCAAGGAAGAGCTCCCTGGCCGCGTCGTCTACGGCAGGTAACCATGAGCGGCGCCTATCGCTACGGCCCCTGGCGCGGCGGCCCCGATCCGCTGGAGCCGCCGTTCGATCTCGGCGAGGCCATGGACCGGCTGGGGGAGCGGGTGCTGGCCGGCCAGCGGCCCGGAGAGGCCCTCAACGACCTGCTCCGCAAGGGGATGCCGGGGCTGCGCGGCCTGCGCGACCTGCTACGGCAGGCGCGGGACCGCCGTCGCGAGCTGCTGCGCGAGCGGGGCCGCCTCGGCGGCGTGCTGGACCAGGTCCGCGAGCTGCTCGACCGCGCCCTCGACCAGGAGCGCCAGGCGCTGTTCCCGGATCCCTCCGACGCCGCGCGGCTGGCCGAGGCGGAGCTGGACCAGCTCCCCGCCGACACCGCCCGCGCGGTCCGCCAGCTCGCCGACTACCAGTGGCGCTCGCCCGAAGCCGCCGCCACCTACGAGGAGATCCGCGACCTGCTGCGCCGCGAGGTGCTCGACACCCGCTTCCGCGGCATGCGCGACGCGCTGCGCGGCGCCACCTCCGAGCAGCTCCAGCGCGTCCGCGACATGCTCGGCGAGCTGAACGCCATGCTGGAGGCCGACGCCCGCGGCGAGGACACCAGCGAGCAGTTCCAGCGCTTCATGCAGCGGTACGGCGACTTCTTCCCCGAGAACCCGCAGACCCTCGACGAGCTGATCGACGTGCTGGCACGCCGCTCGGCGGCGGCGAGCCGCCTGCTGGCGTCGCTGTCGCCGGAGCAGCGCGAGGAGCTGGCCGGACTGATGCAGGCCGCCATGGGCGATCTCGGGCTGGAGTACGAGCTGAGCCGCCTCGGCCAGGCGCTCCGCTCCCGCCGCCCGGACCTTCGCTGGGGCGAGCGCGCCCCGATCGGCGGCCAGCAGCCGCTCGGCCTCGCCGACGCCACCACCGCGCTGGAGGAGCTGGCCGACCTGGAGGCGCTGGAGGACTCCCTCGCCCAGGACTACCCGGGCGCCAGCCTCGACGACGTCGACCTGGACGCGGTCCAGCGCGCCCTCGGCGAGCGCGCGACCGCCGACGTCGAGGCGCTGCGGGCGCTGGAGCGGGAGCTGACCGAGCAGGGCTACCTGACCCGCGACCACGGCCGCCTGCGCCTCACCCCCAAGGCGATCCGCCGCATCGGCGCCGCCGCGCTGCAGCGCATCTTCCGCACCCTGGAGGCCCGCGACCGGGGCGACCACGAGATCGCCGACGCGGGCCTCGCCGGCGAGCCGACCGGCAGCTCCCGCCCATGGAACTTCGGCGATGAGCAGCCGCTCGACGTGGTCCGGACCGTCAAGAACGCGGTCCTGCGGCAGGGCCCGGCGACCGCGCCGGGGCGCCCGCGCGTGACCCTCACCCCCGACGACTTCGAGGTGCTCGACACCGAACGGCGCTCCTCGGCGGCGGTGTGCCTGCTGATCGACCTGTCCTACTCGATGGTGCTTCGCGACGCCTGGGGGGCGGCCAAGACCACCGCGCTGGCGCTGCACAGCCTTAGTACCAGCAGGTTTCCCCAGGACGAGCTGACCGTCATCGGTTTCTCGGCGATGGCGCGGACCCTGCCGGCGGGGGAGCTGGCCGAACTTGAGCCCGACATGGTGCAGGGCACCAACCTGCAGCACGCGCTGCTGCTCGCGCGCCGCTGGCTGGCACGCCGTCCCGAGGCGGAGCCGGTGGTGCTGCTGATCACCGATGGTGAGCCCACCGCCCACCTGGAACCTGACGGGGTGCCATGGTTCCAGTGGCCGCCGCTGCCCCGCACCCTGGAGCTGACCCTGGCCGAGGTGCTGCGCCTCACCAAGCAGGGCATCACCATCAACGTGTTCATGCTCGACAGCGAGCCGCGCCTGGTCCGCTTCGTGCAGGCGCTCGCGCGGCTCAACCACGGCCGTGTATTCTCACCCGCGACCGACCGGCTCGGCGACTACGTGGTCAGCGACTACCTGCGGGCCCGCCGTGGCCGCCGCCGCTCCGCGTGAACGTCTTGCGTTGACATCACGGCAGCATCAAATTACAGTGATGTAAGTTCCCGTCCGGCTCTGGCCGGCGGGATCGGGAAGGGGCCCCGGGCCGCGAGGGGAAGCGTGGTCAGGGGCCCCTTTCCCATGTCCGCATGTCCGCCAGTCTGGAGGTGCCGGGGCCATGCCCGAGGTGATGCCGAGCGCCACAACGGGCGCCGTCGACCTGCCGCTGCGCCGGCTTGACCCGGAGCTGCCGCTGCCGGCCTACGCCCATCCGGGCGACGCCGGCGCGGACCTCCGCGCGGCCACCGGCGTGACCCTGCCGCCGGGCGGCCGGGCGGTGGTCGGCACCGGCGTCGCCGTCGCCGTGCCCGAGGGCTACGCCGCCTTCGTCCATCCCCGCTCCGGGCTCGCCGCCCGCAACGGCATCACCGTGGTCAACGCCCCGGGCACCGTCGACGCCGGCTACCGCGGCGAGGTCAAGGTGATCCTGCTCAACACCGACCCAGCCGAGCCGTGCACGATCGAGCGAGGCGACCGCATCGCCCAGCTGGTCGTCCAGCCGGTCGTCCAGGCCCGCTTCCTGGAGGTCGCCGAGCTGCCCGCCACACCGCGCGGCGACGGCGGCTTCGGCTCCACCGGCCGGTAGGCACCGCCGCTGGGCCTCGCTGGTCGTATCCTGGGCTCAGGATTGCCCGTCTCGGGCAGTGGGAAGTCAGGAAGCGGCATGGACCAGAACCAGCGCGACCAGCAACAGCGCCCCTGGGGCGAGCGGCTCGCCGACGAGGGCGCTGCCGCCCGCGACGAGCATTCCGTCAAGCGCCTGCTCTCTGACGCCATCGGCGTCGTCCGCGAGCGTCTCGGCGAGGTCAGCCGCAACGGCGTCGGGCCGCTGCTGGAGGAGGCCGCCGGCCAGGTCCGCCCGGTCACCCGGGAGGAGCTGCGGCGCCGCTACCCGGGCCTCGACGACGACGAGGTCGCCCGCCGGCTGATCAACCGGGCCGCCCGCACCGCCGCCGGGGTCGCGCTCGGCATCGGCGGCATGCTCGCCGCGCAGGAGGCGCTGGCAGTGGTCTCCGCCGGCGGCACCCTCGGCACCCTCGGCGTCAGCGCGCTCGCCGAGGTGCTGGTGCTGTTCATTGTGGAGGCCAAGCTTCGCGCCGACCTCGGCGCGCTCGCCGGCCAGCCCGCCCGCACCCCAAAGGAGCTGGTCGGCGCGGTGCTGGGCGAGGTCGCCGCAGCCGGTGGCTGGCGCAGCCTGCGGGGCCGGTCGCTGCGGCGGGCCTTCCCCGAGATGGCGGCCCGGCGGGTCGCCGCCCGCGTCGTCGCGCTGGTGCCGCGCCGCTTCGCCCGCATCATCGCCCCGGAGATCGTCGCCCCACTGGTGGGTGCGGCCTTCGCCGCGCGGATGGCGGCCCGCCAGGTCCGCGCCGCCGGGGAGCAGTGCTGGGCGGCGCTGCCCCGCACCACCGCCACCTGGGGCACCCCCATCCCCTCCAGCGGCAACGGCTCGGCGCCGCCGCGCTCCTGAGGCCAGACGCGCGACAGCCCCGGTGGTGGGAAGCCGGGGCTGTGCGGTGGAACCTGCGGTCTAGCTGCGGTCTAGCGCTCGATCGGCACGCCGACCAGGGAGCCCCACTCGGTCCAGGAACCGTCGTAGTTGCGGACGTTGTGGTAGCCGAGCAGCTCGTGGAGCACGAACCAGGTGTGCGCCGAGCGCTCGCCGATGCGGCAGTAGGCGACCACGTCCTTGTCGGCGGTCACGCCCGCGCCGCCGTAGAGGCCGCGCAGGTCGTCGTCGGACAGGAACTTGCCGGTGGTGCCGTCGACGGCCTTGAGCCAGGGGATGTTGGCGGCGCCGGGGATGTGGCCGGGGCGCTGCGCCGACTCCTGGGGCAGGTGGTCGGGGGCGAGCTTCTCGCCGCGGTACTCCTCCGGGCTGCGGACGTCCACCAGCGCGGTGCCGGCGCCGTTGACATAGCGGGCCAGCACCTCGTCGCGGAACGCGCGGATGGTGAAGTCCGGCTGGCGCACCGGGTAGCCGGAGGTGGCGCTGATCGCCGGCGGCTCGCTGGTCAGCTCGCGGCCCTCCAGCTCCCAGGCCTTGCGGCCGCCGTCGACCAGCTTGACCGGGCCGTGGCCGTAGACCTTGTAGTACCAGTAGGCGTAGGCGGCGAACCAGTTGTTGTTGCCGCCGTAGAGCACCACCAGGGTGTCGGGGGTGATGCCGAGCGAGTCCTGCAGCTTGGCGAAGGCCTCCGGCGGGATGAAGTCGCGCCGTAGCGGGTCCTGCAGGTCGGTGTTCCAGTTGACGGCGACCGCGCCGGGGACATGGCCGCGGCCGTAGGCGTCGGTGTCCTCGTCGACCTCAACGATCCGGGTGTTGGGGTCGTTGAGATGCTCGGCGAGCCAGTCAGTTGTGACCAGGGCGTCGTCTTTGGCCATGATTGGACTCCTTGGTGCTGAGACGAGATGGGAACGCGGACAGCGAGAAGGCGAGCAGGGAAACAGGAAGCGGAGGGGTCCAGGCCGCGGCTCGGCTCAGCGTCAGCGGGTGAGCGGCGCCGCGACCCGGCGACACGGCGGACGGCCAGCGGCCGAGTTCCCGGTGCCGAGGCCCATCGGGGCGCACGCGCGCGTCGTGAGGGCCGCCGGCCCCGACCTTCGGCGGGCCGTCGTGGTCGGCAGCATCAGTGCAATCATGTGGTGCTACAGGCTGCCAGCTCAGCCGGCGTTACGTCAACGTGCCGGTTGTGAGGCAAGCACGGGAATCGAATGAATCCAGCGGATCGGGAGCGGTGATGACGATGGCGTTCGTTCCAGACAGAGATGACGCCCTCGTGGTGGTCGACGTGCAGCGTGACTTCTGCCCGGGCGGGAGCCTCGCGGTGCCCGAGGGCGACCAGGTGGTGCCCCTGCTCAACCGGCTGGCGCCCCGCTTCGCCACGGTGGTGACCACCCACGACACCCATCCGCCCGACCACTCCTCGTTCATCGCGCAGGGCGGCCCCTGGCCGCCGCACTGCGTGGAGGGCACGCTCGGGTGGGAGCGGCATCCGGACCTGCGGGTGGAGGCCGACTACCAGGTCCTGAAGGGCCGCGAGCGGGACCAGGACGGCTATACCGGCTGGAACCAGGAGCTGGCGGACTTCCTGACCAAACGCGGTGTCCGCCGGGTGGTGGTCGGCGGGCTCGCCCTCGACTACTGCGTGAAGGCGACCGCCCTCGATGCCCGCGCCGCCGGCCATGACGTGGTCCTGCTCACCGATGCGACCCGGGCCGTGAATCTCCAGCCCGGCGACGGCGAGCAGGCCCTGCACGCCCTGCGCGCCGCCGGGGTCCGCGAGGACCGGGCTGAGGGCTGAGGGCCGGCTCTGACGGCTCTGACCGCTCTGGATGACCCGCTGACTGGCGCAGCGGCGAGCGGCCGTCCAGGCCGCTTTGTTGCGCAGTTCGGAGGGCATGGCCAACACTTGACGGCGCACATGGCGATCAGCGGCCAGCGAGCGGTGAGAGGAGGCAAGGGTTTGGCGTCCAAAGCCAAGGCGACGTCCGAGCCGGACGCGAAGTCCAGAGCGCGGGGGTTCCGCGAGCACTGGGCCGACGAGATGGACGGCGCGGCCATGTACCGTGCCCTCGCCAGCGCCACCGGGGACGGGGAGCAGCGGGAGATCTTCCTGGAGCTGTCCAAGGCCGAGGAGCGCCACGCCCGCCACTGGGTCGACAAGCTGGCCGAGCTGGGCGAGCCCGCCCCAGACCCGGCGACCCACCGGCGCGGCGCCAAGGCGCGGCTGCTCATCTGGCTGGCTGGGCGCTTCGGCGCCAGCTCGGTCCTGCCGCTGGTCGAGCGGGCCGAGATCGCCGACGCCGGCCACTACGACGGCGTCCCCGACGCGACCGTGGCGATGGCCACCGACGAGCGCATCCACGCCCGCGTGCTCGCCGGCCTGACGCCTGCGACCGCGAAATCGGGCATCCTGCGCGGCGAGCGCTGGCACCGCGGCGACGCCTCCGGCGCGATGCGGGCGGCGATCTTCGGCGTGAACGACGGCCTGGTCTCCAACCTGTCGCTGGTCATGGGGGTCACCGGCGGCGAGGCCAGCCGGCATTTCATCGTGCTCGCCGGGCTCGCCGGGCTGCTCGCCGGCGCCTTCTCGATGGGTGCGGGCGAGTTCATCTCGGTCACCTCCCAGCGGGAGCTGTTCCAGCGCGAGATCGCCCTCGAATCGGAAGAGATCGAGGCCATGCCGGACGAGGAGGCGAACGAGCTGGCCCTCATCTACCGCGCCAAAGGCATCGGCAAAGAAGAAGCCGAGGCGATGGCCGCCCGGATCATGCGCGACCACGCCAGCGCCCTCGACACCATGGCCAGGGAGGAGCTTGGCCTCAACCCTGACGAGCTGGGCTCGCCGACGAAAGTGGCGGCCTCCAGCTTCGCCTCCTTCGCCAGCGGCGCGCTGTTCCCGGTGCTGCCGTGGCTGTTCTCCGCCGGGACCGCCGCGTTCGTCTCGTCGGTGCTGCTCTCCGCCGTGGTCCTGTTCGTGGTCGGGGCTGGCATCAGCCTGCTCACCGGCCGCCCGCTGCTGCGCGTCGGCGTCCGCCAGCTGCTGGTCGGTGGGGCCGCCGCCGCGGCAACCTTCGGAATCGGGCGCCTCATCGGGGTGAGTGTCAATTGAGCGCGAGTGATGACAGCGATGGCAGCGATGGCAGCTGACGAGCTCCAACGGATCCTCCTGGTCGGCCCGCCAGGCGCGGGCAAGGGCAGCCTCGCCCCGCGGCTCTCCGAGCTGCTCGGGGTGCCGCACGTCTCCTCCGGCCAGCTGCTGCGCGCCTCGGTGGC
>DASWDC010000065.1:0-3935 GCA_036395655.1 Actinomycetota bacterium
TAGCTGTCGCGGAGCGGCGGGAGCTTGGTGTAGTAGGCCGACGGCTGGAAGGTGGCGTGGTCGCGTTCCAGGCCCAGGTAGCCGACTGCCACCTCGGGGAACAGCTCGGTCACGGCCTCCAGCATGCCCAGGCCCGCGCGCAGGATCGGGACCGCGACCAGCGGCGCGGCGAAGGCGGTCCCGGCGGCCTCGGCCAGCGGAGTGGTCACCTCGCGGGGCCGCAGTGGCACGGTCCGGGTCGCCTCGATTGCCAGGGTCAGCGACAGCCGTTTGGCCAGCAGCCGAAACAGCGGCGGCGGGGTGGCGGCGTCGCGCAGCGCGGTCAGCATCGTGCCCGCCAGCGGGTGGTCGACGACGGTCAGCGCCACCGCGGGCCTCCTTTCTCAGTGCCTGCTCGGGCTTGACAGGGCCAGGTGTCAGGCGTGTCCGCGGGTGAGGAGGTAGCCGCCGAGGGCGATGTCCTCGCGCAGCACCGCCTCGGTCAGCTTCAGCCGGCTGGCGCTCACCGGGCTGGTGCGGGTGGGGGAGGCGTAGGCCTTGAAGCCCAGCCCGCGAGCCTGGGTGATCGCCCGGTACATGTGGTAGGGGTCGGAGACGACCACGATGTGCATCGGCCGGTCCCGCACGCGGCTCTGCAGCAGCCGCTTGGTCCCCGACAGGTTCTGGTAGGTGGTGCGGCTCTGGTCCTCGATCACCGTGGCGCTCGCCGGGACCCCGTGCAGCTCCGCCCAGTGGGCCCCGGAGCCGCCCTCGGTAAAGCGGTCGCCCGGCTCCTTGCCGCCGGTGAACACCACCAGCCGCGCCACACCGCTGCTGTAGAGGTCCACGGCGTGCTGCAACCTGGCCTCGTAGATCGCGGAGGGGCGGCCGTTGTACTGCGCGGCCCCCAGCACCACGATGGCGTCGGCGTGGGGCCGCTGGTCGCGTCCCATCCAGACGACGACCAGCAGCGTCGTGACGGCGAAATACGCCAGCACGGCCAGCAGGATCCCGATGACGACACGGCGCATCCCCAGATTCTAGAAGGGTGGGGTGCCAGACGCCCTGTCCGCGGCCCTCTGGCGACGGATCGTGAAGGGGTTGTGCACAGGTCGTGACCAGCCCTGGTCCCAAAGGCTAGACTCCGCTTCAGATGGTGGGAAGGTGGGATTCGGAGGAGGCGCCATGAGAAGGACCTACCGGGCGGTCGCTCTGCTCGCCCTTGTCGCGCTGGTGGCGGCGGGCTGCGGCAAGAAGCCCGCGAGCACGAGTTCCGGCGGTGGGGGCACGGCCGCCAAGTACCCGAACTTCCTCGCCTGCGAGGTGACCGACACCGGCGGCGTGGACGACCGGTCGTTCAACGCGACCTCATGGAAAGGCGTGCAGAACGCCCAGAAGGACTTCGGCGTCCAGATCAAGCTGCTCGAATCCAGCACCGCCAACGACTACGTGCCCAACCTGCGGGCCTTCGCCCAGCAGAAGTGTGGCCTGATCGTCACCGTCGGCTTCCTGCTCGGCGACGCCACCCGCGACAGCGCCAAGGCCAACGCCAGTGAGAAGTACGCCATCGTGGACTTCGCCTACGACCCGAAGGACGTGCCCAACAACAACGTCCTGGGGCTGACCTTCTCGACCGACCAGGCCGCGTTCCTCGCCGGCTACGTCGCCTCGGCGATGTCCAAGACCCACAAGCTCGGCACCTTCGGCGGGATCAACATCCCCACGGTGACGATCTTCATGAACGGCTTCTGGGCCGGCATGAAGTACTACAACAAGAAGAACAACGCCAACACGCAGCTGCTCGGCTGGGACCCGGCCAAGCCCAAGGGCGGCCTGTTCACCGGCGACTTCACCAACCAGGACAACGGCAAGCGGCTGGCCGAGACGCTGATGAGCCAGGGCGCCGACATCATCCTGCCGGTGGCCGGCAACGTCGGCCTCGGCGCCGCCGCCGCGGTCAAGGCGGCTGGCGGCGACAAGCACATGATCTGGGTCGACACCGACGGCTGCGTCAGCGCCGCGCAGTACTGCAGCCTGTTCATCACCAGCGTCCAGAAGCACATGGACGTCGCGGTCGAGGACGCCGTCAAGACGACCGCCAGCGGCGCCTACAAGGGCGGCACCTATGTCGGCACCCTGGCCAACAACGGGGTCGGCATCGCGCCATTCCACGACTTCGACAGCCAGGTGCCCGCCAACGTCAAGGCTGATCTGGACACCATCAAGCAGGGCATCATCAGCGGGACGATCTCGGTGAAGACCTCCGACTACAGTTAGCCGCCGGCGACCGGCAGTCGGCTGCGAGGCAGGGGGACGCCCTGAGACTCGAGCTGAAGGGCATCACCAAGCGGTTTCCCGGGGTGGTCGCCAACGACGGCATCGACCTCACCGTTGAGGAGGGCGAGATCCACGCCCTCCTCGGCGAGAACGGCGCCGGCAAGACCACCCTGATGAACGTCCTCTACGGGCTCTACCACGCCGACGAGGGCGAGATCCTGCTCGACGGGGAACCGCGGCGGCTGGCCAGCCCGCGGGACGCGATCGACGCCGGGATCGGCATGGTGCACCAGCACTTCATGCTGGTCCCGGTGTTCACCGTGGCCGAGAACGTGATGCTCGGCATGGAGCCCACCAGCCGCTTCGGCCTGCTCAACCGCGCCAGGGCACGCCACCAGGTGCGCGCGCTGTCGCAGCGCTACGGGCTCGCGGTCGACCCCGACGCCCTGGTCGAGGACCTGCCGGTCGGGGTGCAGCAGCGCGTCGAGATCGTCAAGGCGCTGCTGCGCGAGGCCAAGGTGCTGATCCTCGACGAGCCGACCGCTGTGCTCATCCCCCAGGAGACCGAGGAGCTGTTCGAGGTGATGCGCTCCCTCAAGGCCTCGGGTCACTCGATCCTGTTCATCACCCACAAGCTCAAAGAGGTCCTGCCGGTCGCCGACGTCATCACCGTGCTGCGGGGCGGCCGGGTGGTCGGCTCGACCGTGCCCGGCGAGACCAGCGAGCAGGAGCTGGCCTCGATGATGGTCGGCCGCACCGTGCTGCTGCGGGTCGCCAAGGAGCCGGCCAACCCCCAGGAGGTGGTGCTCGACGTCGACGGGCTCACCGTGCTCGACGACCGCGGCCAGGTCTGGGTCGACCAGCTCTCCCTGCGGGTCCGCTCGGGCGAGATCCTGGCGATCGCGGGGGTGCAGGGCAACGGCCAGACCGAACTGGTCGAGGCGCTCACCGGCCTGCGGCCGGTGGCCGGTGGCACGGTCCGGCTCGACGGGAACTCGCTGACCGGCGTCCACCCGCGCGGCGTGCTGCGCGCCGGGGTCGGCCACGTACCCGAGGACCGCGTCAAGAACGGCCTGGTCGCCACCTTCTCGGTGGCCGAGAACCTGGTGCTGGACACCTACGACACCGCGCCGTTCGCGCACGGCCTGGTGATGGACCTGGACACCGTCGACCGCACCGCGGGCGAGCGGGCCCGGGAGTTCGACATCCGGACGCCCTCCATCCGGACAGCGGTCGGGACGCTGTCCGGCGGCAACCAGCAGAAGGTGATCATCGCGCGGGAGCTGTCCCGGCCGATCAAGCTGCTGATCGCCTCGCAGCCGACCCGCGGCCTGGACGTCGGCTCGATCGAATACGTCCACCGCCGCATCGTCGAGGCGCGCGACCAGGGCGCCGCCGTGCTGATCGTCTCCTCCGAGCTCGACGAGGTGCTGGCCCTGGCCGACCGGATCGCGGTGATGTGCGGCGGCCGGATCGTCGGCGAGCGCCCCGCCGGCGCCGACCGCGACGAGATCGGCCTGCTCATGGCCGGCGCCGGAACCGCCGGGCAGGGCGGCGGCCAGACCGACGGGGAAGCTGACGCGGAGGCCCGATGACCGAGCCGATCACCAAGGCACCCGCGCCCGAGCAGCCGTCCGCGCCGCCGCAGCCGCCCAGCTTCGCCGCGCGCCTCCTGCGGG
>DASWDC010000066.1:0-3935 GCA_036395655.1 Actinomycetota bacterium
CCTCGACGCCCATGGCCACCTGACCAGCCGGGAGCAGGAGGTCGTCGAGCTGGTGCGCGCGGGCCACAACAGCCGCCAGATCGCCGAGCGGCTGGTGGTCTCGGAGCGAACCGTGGAGAGCCACCGCTGGAACGCCTACCAGAAGCTCGGCGTCCACAACGCCCGCGAGCTGCACGCGATCTTCGACGCGGAGACACGCTGACAGCTGACAGTGGGGGGGCTGCCGGGGGACTGGGGTTCGAGCCGGGACTCAGGCGTCCTCCGGCTCCGGCTCCGGCTGGCCCGGGCGGACCAACCCGGCTTCGTAGGCGAGGATCACGGCCTGGACCCGGTCGCGGAGCTGGAGCTTGTCGAGGATGTGGCCGACGTGGGTCTTCACAGTGCTCTCGCCGAGGCAGAGGGCCGTGGCGATCTCGGTGTTCGACAACCCCCGCGCGACCAGCCGCAGGACCTCGGCCTCGCGCTCGGTGAGCGGGTCGAGCCGGTGGGCCGCCAGCGGCGTGGGGGGCCGCTGGCGCACGAACTGCTCCACCAGCCGGCGGGTCACCGAGGGGGCCAGCAGCGCCTCGCCCTGGGCGGCGACCCGGACCGCCCGGACCAGGTCCTCGGGCGGGATGTCCTTCAGCAGGAAGCCGCTGGCACCAGATGCCAGCGCGTCGAAGACATATTCGTCGAGGTCGTAGGTGGTCAGGATCACCACCTTCGGTGCTGTCCCCGGCCCCGCTCCCACCGCCACCCCTGGGGCGGTGATCCGGCTGGTGGCCTGGATGCCGTCCAGGTTCGGCATGCGGATGTCCATCAGCACGACCTGCGGGAGGAGCCGGCGGGCCAGCGCGACGGCCTCCACCCCGTCGGCGGCCTCGCCGACGACCTCCATGTCCTGCTGGGTCTGGATGATCATGCGGAACCCCGCCCGCAGCAGCATCTGGTCGTCGGCGATCAGCACCCGGATGGTCACGGCAGCGTGACCCCGGCGTCCGCCGCCTCGGCCTCGGCTGCCTCGGCTGCCTCGGCCTCGACCGGCTCGGCCTCGACCGGGAGGTGGGCCTCGACGCGGAAGCCGCCCCCGAGCGCGGGGCCGGCGCGCAGCTGCCCGCCGACCAGGGCGGCGCGCTCCCGCATCCCGATCAGGCCCTGCCCTCCAGCCCCCGATCCAGCCCTCGATTCGGATCCCGGCCCGGGCCCACCGGTCGGGGCGCCGGGGCCGTCGTCGACCACCACTACGTCGAGTGCCCGGCTGGTGCGGCGGACTAGCAGGTGGACACGCGCGCCAGGGGCATGCTTGAGGGTGTTGGTGAGCGCCTCCTGGACGATCCGGTAGGCCGACAGGTCCACCGTGGCCGGGAGTCCCCCGAGGTCTCCCCGCACCCGCGTCTGGAGGCGGAGCCCTGCCTGGCGTGCCTGGGCGGCCAGGGCGTCGAGCTGGGCCAGGGTGGGCTGCGGCCCGCGGCTGGCGTCGAGCCGCTCGCCGTCCTGCCGGCGCAGCATCCCGAGCAGCGCCCGCAGCTCGGTCAGGGTCGACCGGGCGGTGCGCTCGATCACGCCGAGCGCCTGGGCCGCCTGCTCGGGGTCGGCGCCCGAGGCCATCCGGGCGGCGCCGGCCTGCACCGCGATCACGCTCACGTTGTGGGCCACCACGTCGTGCAGCTCCCGGGCGATGCGGTTGCGTTCGGCCTGGGCGCTGCGGCGGGCCTGGTCCTCGCGTTCCCGCTCCAGCCTGGCCGCCCGTTCCTCGAGCTGGGCGAGGTAGGCGCGGCGGGTCCGGGTCCGGTCGCCGGCCACCCACGCCACCGCGGACCCGGACACCGTCGCCGCCAGGTGCCCCAGCGGCCTGCCCTCGAAGGACCCGGACAGCAGCATCAAGGCGAACGTGGGCACCAGCGCCCCCAGCGCGACGGCACCGGCGACGAGCCGGACGCGGCGATCCCCGTACAGCGCCGCGGCTCCCACACCGAACAGCACCCCTCCCGGGTCGGGCGTCCCGCTCCCGAGGACCGCCGAGACGGCGAACGCGGCGGCGATCACGGCGAGCACCAGCCCGGGCCGGCGCCGCCGCCACAGCAGCGGCACGGTCCCGAACGGGAGGGCGGCGAGGTCGACGGCCACCGGCTTCTGGCCAGCCAGTGCGTGCGGCAGGGTCGGGACCGCCAGCAGCGCGGCGGCGCCGACCACCATCCAGTCGACCTGGCCCGGAGTGAACCGGCCGGCGACCCAGAACCCCGCGCGGGTCGGGGGTTCGGGTTCGGGTTCGGGTGCCGCGGCCTGGCTCATGGCTTCGACCATAACCCCAGGCCACCGCCTGCGCATCCGCCTGGGAGGGGAGCGGCCGGCGACCGGAATCCACCTGTGGGAGGAGGAGGAACCACCTCGGCGGCGATGGCGGCGGCTCCCTGTGGCCCTAGCGTCGGCTCTGGCAGCGCAAACGGGACCAGCGGCACGGCAAAGGAGACGCCATGGCAATGATCGAGGTACAGGGGCTGACCAAACGGTTCGGCGAGGTGCTCGCCGTCGACCAGCTGAGCTTCGAGGTGGACCGCGGCACCGTGGTGGGGTTTCTCGGGCCCAACGGCGCCGGGAAGACGACCACGCTCCGCGCCCTGCTCGGCCTGGTGCGGCCCAGCGACGGTGCGGCCACCTTCGGCGGGAAGGCCTACGCGGAGCTGGCTGAGCCGCTGCGGCATGTGGGCGCGGTCTTGGAGGCGTCGAGCTTCTATCCCGGCCGGAGCGCGCGCAACCACCTGCGGGTGCAGGCGACGGCGGCCGGGATCGACCCGGCCCGGGTCGAGGCGGTGCTCGACCTGGTCGGACTCCAGGGCGCCGCGAGGCGACAGGTCGGCGGGTTCTCCCTTGGGATGCGCCAGCGCCTCGGGATCGCCGCGGCGATGCTCGGCGATCCCGAGGTGCTGATCCTGGACGAGCCCGCCAACGGGCTCGACCCCGAGGGGGTCCGGTGGCTCCGCGGCCTGGTCCGGGGGCTCGCCGAGGAGGGGCGGACGGTGCTGGTGTCGAGCCACATCCTGGCCGAGGTCGCCCAGACGGTGGACAGCGTGGTGATCATCGACAAAGGTCGCCTGGTGGTCCAGTCGACGCTCAGGGAGCTGACCGCGGGCGCCAACCTGGAGGACGTGTTCTTCCAGCTCACCGCCGCAAGCAGCGACAAGGAGGGGTCCTGATGACCCGGGCGGTCCGGACCGAGCTGCTGAAGCTACGCACCATTCGCCTGCCGCTCGGCCTGCTGGGCACGGCGGCGGGGCTGACCGCGCTGATCACGACCCTTGGCGCGGCCAGAGCCGGCGGGTCCGGGCACATGGCGCCGCCGCCGCTGTACACCGCGGCCGGCCAGCAGGACCTGTTCATCAGGACGACCTTCGGCATGCTCCTGGCCGCGGTGTTCGGGGTCACGGTCGCAAGCGGCGAGTTCCGCCACGGGACCGCCACGGCGACCTACCTGGCGACCCCGAACCGGACCCGTGTCCTGATCGCCAAGGCCGTCGTCGCGGCGGGGGCCGGGCTGCTGTTCGGCCTGGTCGCCACCGCCCTCACCACCGGGATCACGCTGGCGTTCGTGGCCGCCAAGGGCTACCACGTGGCGCTCGCCGGGGGAACCATCGCCCGCTTCGCGGCCGGCGCGATCCTCGGGTCGGGGCTGCTCGCCGCGGCTGGGGCCGGGGTGGGGTCGCTGCTGCGCGGCCAGCTCAGCGCGATCATCACGGTGTTCGTGTGGGGGCTCGTCCTGGAGCCGCTCGTCGGCGGGCTGTTCGACGCCGTCCAGCCCTACCTTCCGGTTACGACAGCGACCACGATGGCCGGGTCGGCGCTCGGTGGCGGCGTCAGCCCCTTGCCCTTCGCCGTGGCGGCGGCGCTGGTCGCGGGGGTGGCGGTGTTGCTGGCGGTGGTGGCCGGGTGGACCAGGGTGCCGAACGACGTCTCGTAGC
>DASWDC010000067.1:0-3601 GCA_036395655.1 Actinomycetota bacterium
GGCGTCGACGACCGGTTCGACGCAGGCCAGGGTGGTACAGGCCAGGTCGGCGCCGGCGAGCGCCGCGGCGGGGGTGGCGCAGACCTCGACCGGCGGGCCGAAACGGGTGCCGGCCCAGTCGGCGAGCGCCTGCGCGTGGGCGGCGGTGCGGCTCCACACCCGCACGCGGCGCAGCGGGCGGGCCGCCGCCATCGCCTCCAGGTGGCTGCGGGCCTGCACCCCGGCGCCGAGGACCGCGAGATCGCCGGCGTCCGGCCGGGCGAGCGCGTCGGTGGCGACGCCGGAGACGGCGGCGGTGCGGATCTCGGTGACGGTGGCAGCGTCCATGGTCGCGGCCGGCACGCCAGTGTCCGGGTCGAACAT
Source organism: Actinomycetota bacterium (assembly GCA_036395655.1). GTDB lineage: Bacteria > Actinomycetota > CALGFH01 > CALGFH01 > CALGFH01 > DASWDC01. The sequence continues at coordinate 364 of DASWDC010000067.1, forward strand.
GGTCACCGCACCCTGGTGGACGTCCAGGCCGCGACCCGGGTTGCCGGGGAAGATCGCGACCGCCTTGAGGCCGAGGGCGCCCCGGCCTCCACCATCGCCGGCGGTGGGGCCGGTCCAGGCGGGCATCAGGGCGAGCAGGTTGGGGCTGTCGGGGGCCTGGATCACCAGGCGCAGCGGCTGGACCACCTCACCGGCGCTGTAGCGGGCGAGCGCGCCGCGCATCTCCACGATGGCCGCCTCCATCGGGAACAGCGCCCGCACGGCGGCGCCGTCAAGCACCAGCATCGGATCCGACCTCCTCGATCTGGGTGTCGCCCTCGCTGCCCGGCCCGTCGTCCGCGTCCGTGTCGCTGCCGATCGCGGGGAACTGGCCGGTGTCGGCCATCCACTGGCGGATCGCCACGTGCGCCTTGGGGCTCTTCACGAACCGCAGCCACTCCCGCGACGGGCCGTGATGCCGCACCGTGGAGGTGAGCACCTCGACCACGTCGCCGTCCTGCAGCGGGCGCGACAGCGGGACCAGCCGGCCGTTGACGCGCGCGCCGACGCAGCGGTTGCCGATCTCGGTCGACAGGGCGTAGGCGGCGTCCACCGGGGTGGCGTCGGTGGGCAGCGACAGCGCCTCGCCGTCCGGCAGGAACACCAGCACCTCCTCCTCGACCAGGTCGAAGCTGAGCGCCTCCAGGAACTCGGCCGGATCGGAGGCGAACCGCTGCCAGTCCAGCAGCCGGGTAAGCCACCGCAGGTCGTCGGCGCGCTCGGCGACCGCCGCCGGGTTGGCGGCGATGCCGTACTCGGCGGTGCGCTGCATCGCCTCGGTGCGGATCTGCACGTCGATCAGCTGGTCCAGCGGCCCAACGATCGAGGTGTGCAGGCTCTGGTAGAAGTTGAACTTCGGCAGGGCGATGAAGTCCTTGAAGCGGCCCGACACCGGCGTCCAGCGCGCGTGGACCATGCCGAGGGTGGTGTAGCAGCCGGAGGCGTCGCCGTCGATCACGATCAGGACGCGGGCGTTGTCGTAGACGTCGGTGATGCTGCCGCCGCGCTGGATGATCGTCTCGTAGACCGAGAAGGCGTGGCGGGGGTGGTCGCGGACCGTCGCCCTGACCCGCGCGGCACGCAGGTCGGCCTCCAGCGGCTCGATCACCGTGGCCAGGTAGCGCTGGCGCTGGGGGACCCGCCGGGCGGTCAGCCGCACCAGCTGCTCGTACTCGGGCGGGTGCAGGATCGCGAGCGCCAGGTCCTCCAGCTCGCGGCGGAAGACCTGGATGCCGAGCCGGTCGGCGAGCGGCGCCAGCACCTCCAGGGTGGCGCGGGCGATGCGCACCTGGCTCGGCCGTGACTTGGCGCCGAGGGTGCGCATGTTGTGGACCCGGTCGGCCAGCTTGATCACCAGCACGCGCGGGTCGCGGCCCATCGCCACCAGCATCTTGCGGATCGTCTCGGCCTCGGCGGCGGCGCCGAAGGTCAGCTTGTCCAGCTTGGTGACGCCGTCGACCAGCAGCGCCACCTCGTCGCCGAACTCGGCGCGGGCCAGGTCGAGGGTGTAGCCGGTGTCCTCGACGGTGTCGTGCAGCAGCGAGGCCACCAGCGTGGTGGTGTCCATCCCGAGGGCGGCCACCAGCATGGTCACCTCCAGCGGGTGGGTGATGAACGGCAGGCCGCTCTGCCGCATCTGCCCGCGGTGCTCCCGCTCGGCCACCAGGTAGGCACGCGCCAGCAGCGCCATGTCGGCCCTGGGGTGGGCGGCGCGGTGGCTGCGGATCAGCGGCTCGATCGCCGGGTCCCACGGCGGCCCGCCGGTGCCGGAGCGCTGACCGGAGGCGCGGGTGCGCAGCGGACGGCGAATCACCACAGGCACCCTCCAGAACGGTCGACCGGCGCACCCACGCTGCTGCGAGTGGAGGTCAATAGTATTGGGCACGTCCAGCCGCGCCTACGTCTTCGGCTGGGACACGGTGTCCGGGTCGCGCCTCCGCTGATGTCGAGGACCATGCTTCTTGAACGAGCCTGAGGTCCACCCGGGCGCTGGCCTCAGCGCCCGTTGCCGAACAGGCCGGCGAGCCGGGCTGCTGGTGACCGCTTCGTCCCGGAGCCGCCAGCCGGTGGCAGCGCCCCCGGGCCCTGGCGGTCTCCCTGGTCCTGCTCCCTGCCCACGTCCCGCGCGAGGGGTGCGGCAACCATGGCGAGGGACTGCGCGGCGGTGATCGCGTCGGCGAGCTGCTGCGACCAGTCGGCGTGGGCGGGGTCCGCGGCAGCCTCGGTCTGCTCGACCAGGCCGGCGAAGCGGCGCGGGTCGCGCTGGCCCGTCGGCAGGGCGAGCCAGCGGGCGCGGATCGCCTCCAGCCGGGCGGCGGCGCGGTTGTCGGCCAGCAGCTCGGCTTCGACCTGGAGGTGGGCGAGGGAGGCCACGGCGGCGAACAGCGCCGCCGTGCTGAGGCCGACCCACAACTCCAAGCGGGCGACCGCCAGCACGCTGCCGGCGATCCCGGCGGCGAGGATCAGCAGCTGCAGGCGCCGGCGCCGCCGTTCGGCGACCGCCACCCGGGCGCGGCAGGCGCCGAGCCGCTCGGCCAGGCGCAGCTCCAGGTAGCCATTCGGGTCGAGGGGGCTGAGGCCGTCGTCGCCGGCGGTGGTCCCCTCCCACGGCGGCGGCAGCGGGCCGCTGTAGGAGGGCACGCCGCCGGCGGCGACCTCGGTCTGCATCAGGCCCGCGTCGATCGCGCCGAGCCGACCCGCCAGGGTCGCGTCCCGCTCCGCCGCGCGAGCGGCGGTCCCGGCGTCGCTGTCCGCGTGGCTGTCCGCGTGGCTGTCCGCGTCGGAGTCCGCGTCGGCGGGGACGGAGGCGGGGGCGTACGGGCCGGTGGCGGTGCGGTAGCGGTACAGCTCACGCCGGGCGGCCTCGGCGGCGGCGCGCAGCAGCGGCCAGCGCCGCCCCGGCCCGAAGCGGTGGCCGGCGAGCAGCACCACCGTGGCCAGGAACGGCAGCGCCGCCACGGTCCAGTGCAGCGCCAGATCCGCCACCGAGCCGGCGCCGACCCGGCCGCGCACGGCGTGCTGGACCAGCGCGACCAGGACCGCCGCGACGCCGAGCGCCAGCGGCCAGCGGTGCAGGCGGTCGTCGGTGCGCCGCAGCCGCGCGGCGGCGGCGTGGTAGCGGGCGAAGCGCTCCCAGCCGAGCTTCAGCACCGGCGCGTCCTGCAGTTCCCAGGCGAGCCGGCGTGCCAGCGCCGCGTCC
>DASWDC010000068.1:0-8906 GCA_036395655.1 Actinomycetota bacterium
TCGATCGTCCCGCCGCCTGACGTCAGCCTGCTGTCCGGCGACCACGTCCGGATCGCGATCAACGGCCTCGGCGAGCTGGCCAACCCGGTCGAAGCGGTCGGCTTCGAAGCCACGCCCTCCTAGAGCAACCACCCCGACCCCACTCGACGACCACACTCGACACCTCAGTAGGGGTGAGCTGCGAGCCGGAGCCGCCGGATCCACCACGCCAAGGCGCAGGCTCGCACCCGGGGTATCCCTACCCCCCTTGGATCGCGGTGAGCAGGCCGTCTGGCGTCAGGTACGCGGTGGAGGTCCTGCCGTTGACGAAGACCGCCGGGGCGCCGTTCACGCCCCGGCGGGTGGCGTCGACGGTGAGCTTGCGCGCCCAGGGCTCGTAGGTGCCGTGCTGGACGCAGGTGGTGAACCGCTGGTCGGTGAGACCCACCTGCGCGCCCAGAGCGATCAGGTTGGCCTTGCTGTCGGTGCCCGGGCCGTCCTGCCCCTGCTGCGCGTCGCGGTAGAGGCGGTCGTGGAAGGGCCAGAACTTCCCCTCGTCGCCCGCGCAGGTCGCGGCGGCGGCGGCGCGGGATGCGTCGGTCCCGCTGAAGGCGACCGGGTGGAACACGAAGCGGATCGTGCCCTGGGCGGCGAGCCGCTGGAGGGTCGGGCCGGCCTGCTGCTCGAAGGTGGTGCAGGGGGCGCACTGGAAGTCGCCGTACTCCTCCACCAGCACCCGAGCCGACGCCTTGCCGAGGAGTTCGCCGTCACCGCCGGCGAGTGCGTGCGTGGGCGTGACCAGCGGCTTGAGGCGGAGTGAGCCCGTGTCGCGGGCCTTCGCGACGCCAAAGGCGAGCACGGCCACCAGCAGCACGAGCACCACCGCGCCGCGGCTCCGTTTGGCCAGCCGCGCGGCCTGCTCGACCTCCGTGTTCACGGCTGGTTCCGCTCGGCGGTTGCCGCGGCGGCGGCTGCCGCGGCGCGGGCGCGGGCAAGGCGGCGGTCCTCGCGGGCAGCCACCTTCTCCTCGTGCTGGGCCCAGGCGGCGAGGATGGCGATCACCGACACCACCGAGATGACGTCCCCGGCGCCCCACATGATCGCACCGCCGGCCTGCTGGTCGGCGAGTGGCGCGGGCCCCCAGTCGCGCGTGAACTGGCCGAGGGCGGGGGCGAGCAGGTGCCCGCTGCCCATGATCGCCACCCCCAGGAAGGCGTGGAACGGCACCATCAGGAACACATACAGCACCCGGGCCAGGTGGTGCAGCCGCCAGCGGGTCGGGTCGATCCCCACCACCGGCCACCAGAACAGCAGCCCGACCAGGATGAAGTGCAGGTGGATCAGGTCGTGGACGAACGGGTTGCGCAGCGTGACCGCGAACAGCGGCGAGAAGTAGAGCCCGTACAGGGTCAGGGTGAACAGCACCCAGGCGATCAGCGGGTGGCCGATGACCTGGATCGGGCGGCTGTGGACGATCCGTACGACCCGTTTTCGGGTGGGAGTGCCAACGGTCATCAGCAGCATGGTGATCGGCGCGCCCAGGACGAGCAGCGGCGCCGCCGCCATCGCCAGCAGCAGGTGCTGGGTGACGTGGACCGAGAACAGGACGGTGTCATAGCCCTCCAGCGGCGACTGCAGCGCCAGCGCGATCGCCCCCAGCCCGCAGAGGAAGCAGGCCAGCCGCTGGGTTGGCCAGCGCCGCCCCCGGGCGCGGAGCCGCCGCCAGGAGTGGACGTAGAGCGCGGCCGCCGCCAGCAACGGCACCGCCACCAGCGGATCGAACGACCAGCCGAGCAGCAGGTGCCCAACCGTCGGCCGGGGCACCACCGCCCCGGGCGCCGGTCCAGCCAGCGGCAGCCCCACAATCCCCACCATCGTTTCGCCCTTGCTCCCCTCGGCCGATCCTCACGGCCGGCATCTCATGGTAGGCCGGGCGAGATGAGTCTGTGGCGGTTATCCACAGGGGCCTGGGGGGTGCTCAGCGGTGCCCAGTCGCCCAGGCGATCGCCGCCTTCAGTTACGAACGCACCATCCTCGCGATCGCCGCGGACGCCTCGGCGACCTTGGCGTCGGCCTCGGGCCCGCCGCCGGCGATCGCCTCACGCACGCAGTGGCCCAGGTGATCGCCGAGCAGCTCCAGCCCGACCGCCTGCAGTGCCCGGGTCACAGCGGAGATCTGCGTCAGCACGTCGATGCAGTAGGCGTCCTCCTCCACCATGCGCTGGAGCCCCCGCACCTGGCCCTCCACCCGGCGCAGCCGCTGCCGCACCGCGTCCTTGTGGTCGCTGTAGCCTCGAACCATTCCCGCCCTGCCTTTCGACCGCTTCAGACGGCGACGCCATACCCCCCAATGGTATATGCGGCGAGCGAGGCTTCCGCTTGAGGTCAGCGCCCCGCGGGTGTTCACTGGCCAGGCAGGGCTGCACCCCGGAGGTGACGTATGGACCTCGCGCTCTCCACGCTCGGCGACGTCGCGGCCATCGACCCGTTCGCTCCCGAGTACCGCGCCGACCCCCACCCCATCTACCACCGGCTGCGCCAGCTCGACCCGGTGCACCGCCTCCCCGGGACCCGCGACTGGACGGTGTTCCGCCATGCCGACGCCACCGCCGTCCTGCGCGACCCCCGCTTCAGCGCCGACCCCGCGCACCTGCCGCCGGACGCCCAGCCGATCGCCGGCCCGCGACGGGTCGAGAGCAAGGTGCTGCTGTTCCTCGACCCGCCCAACCACACCCGCATCCGTTCGCTGGTCTCGGCCGCCTTCACCCCCGCCCGCGTGCGCCGCCTCCGGACCCGCGTCGAGGAGCTGGTCAGCGACCTGCTCGACCGGGCCGAGGCCAAGGGCAGCCTCGAGGTCATCGGCGACCTGGCCTACCCGCTGCCGGTCGCGGTCATCTGCGAGCTGCTCGGCGTGCCCGCCGACGCCGACCAGGCGACCTTCCGCCGCTGGGCCTCCGACGCGACCCGCCGCCTCGACGGCGAGCTGGACGTCGACCCGGAGAGCTGGGCACGGGGGGAGGAAGCGGTCGCCAGCTTCATCCAGTACTTCATCACCCTCATCAACCAGCGCCGCGAGCAGCCCGAGGATGGCCTGCTCGACGCGCTGATCGCCGCCGAGCAGGCCGGCGACCGCCTCGACCCCGAGGAGCTGCTCGCGATCGTGATCCTGCTGTTCCTCGCCGGCCACGAGACCACCATGAACCTGATCGGCAACGGCCTGTGGGCGCTGCTGCGGCACCCCGACCAGCTGGAGCGCCTGCGGCGCGACCCTTCGCTCGGCCCCGGCGCGGTCGAGGAGCTGCTCCGCTACGACGGCCCGGTGCACGTCACCTCCCGGATCGCCACCGAGGATCTCCGGGTCGCCGGCACCCCGATTCGCAAGGGCGAGCAGGTGATCGTGGTCCTCGCCGCCGCCAACCGCGACCCGGCGGTGTTCGCCGATCCCGACCGTCTCGACCTCGGCCGTCGCGAGAACCGGCATCTCACCTTCTCCGCCGGCATGCACTACTGCCTCGGCGCCGCCCTGGCACAGCTGGAGGGCGAGGTGGCGATCGGCGCGCTGCTGCGCCGCTTCCCCACGCTTGCGCTGGCCGGCCCGGAGCCGGTCTACCGCGACCACTTCGTGCTGCGCGGGCTACGATCGCTGGAACTGTCGGTTTAGCGCCTGACCACGTTACGATCTCCCAAGGGGTGAGCTGTGAGACGGAGCCGGAGCCGCGGGAACCACCGTAGGCCCGGCGGGGTCCCGACCTCGCGACTTGGAGTTCGTAGCAGAGGTTGGGACCCCGCCGGGCCACCCACGCTGCGGCGCAGTCTCACACCCGGGGTATCCCTTCGCCTCCCGCTCGCTGCCGCGGCCATCGCCGCGGCGGTCGCCGGCCATGCGCTGACCTACCTGCTGACGGTCCCGGCGGCGCAGGCGCGGGCGCTGCTGCTGGCCGAGAGTGGTCACGGCTACTGGCCAACCGCGGTCGCCGCCGCGACAGTGCTCGGCGTCATCTCCCTGGTCTCGACCGCCGCGCGCCACTTCCTGCGCGGGTTCCGCCGCTCCGCGCGAGCCCTTGCACCGGGTGGCCCGCTGGCACGGCCGAAGCGGCTGGAGTGGCTCGCTCTCCGGCTCGCGCTGCTGCAGATCTCCATCTACGCGGTCCAGGAGGTCGTCGAGCGGCTCGCTGCCGGCGCCCCGATCGCCGGGGTGCTGCACGACGGGGTCCTGCCGATCGGCATCCTCGTCCAGATCCTGGTCGCCTGCGCCGTCGCGCTGGCTCTGGCCTTCCTCAGCCACGCCGCCGAGGCAGCCGGCCGCGCCCTCGCCCGCCTGATCGCCCGCCCCAGCGGCACTGCGGTCGACCACCGGCCCGTCCCCAGGCTCCACGCCTCCTCCCGCCACGCCGGCTCGCTCGGCAGCCGCGCCCCGCCAGTCGTCGCGTAATCCCGCAACCCCGGAATCCCGCAGGGCGCGGTACCTGGCAGCGCGCCAGGTGTCGCAGTGGACAACGAGAAGGGGATCACGTGATCAACAGACTCGCGCCCATCGCCGCCGCGATCGGCGTCGCCGCGTTGCTGGTCCCGCTGGCCGCGACGCCGGCCTTCGCGCATGAGGCGCGCGACTTCAGCGTCTTCCATGTCGAGGTCGGCTTCGGCGACGAACCGCCCTATATCGGTGACAAGAACAGCGTCCAGCTGCTGCTGTCGTCCAAGGACGGCAAACCCGTCACCGACCTCGGCGACAGCCTCCAGGTCGAGGTCGGCACCGGAGGCAACCCGCCGATGAAGCTGGCCATGGAGCCGAACTTCGAGGTCGGCGGGGACGGCACCCCGGGCGACTACCGCGCCTGGTTCTTCCCGACCGAGCCCGGCAAGTACACCTTCCACTTCACCGGCACCATCCACGGCCGCAAGGTCGACCAGTCCTTCACCTCCTCGCCCACCGGCTTCGACGAGGTCAAGGACCCCTCCGGCGTCGAGTACCCGGCCAAGGACCCGACCAGCGGCCAGGTCGCCGCCCGTCTCGACCGCGAGACGGGCCGCCTGACCAGCGCCGCGGCCAGCGCCCACGACGCCGCCAACAGCGCCAAGACGCTGGCGGTCGTCGGGATCGTGGTCGGCGTCGTCGGCCTGCTGGCCGGCGGTGCCCTCGGCGGCCTCGGCCTGCGGCGGAAGAAGGCGTAGGACGATGCGGCGCCCGCTTCGCCTCCTCCTGCGCCCGCCGTTCGCCGCCGCGGCGCTGCTGGTCCTCGCCGGGCTGTGGCTTCTGGCCAGCGCGCTGCCGGCGAGCGCGCACGCGCTGCTGCGCTCCTCGGACCCGGCCGCCGGGGCGGACCTGGAGCGGGCGCCGCGGCAGGTGCTGCTCACCTTCACCGAACGGCCCGACCCGGGCCTGTCCGTCGTCCACGTGCTGGACTCGACCGGCCGTCCGGTGGAGGGCGGGCGCGCCCAGCTGGTGCCGGGACACCCGCTCCAGCTGGCCGTGCCACTCGGCCCCCTCGGCAAGGGCGCCTACACGGTGACCTGGCGGACGGTCTCGCGCACCGACGGCCACGTCACCGCCGGGTCGTTCGCCTTCGGGATCGGCGTGGCCGCCCCGACAGCGGCCAACGCCGGCACGGTCTCAACCGGCCCGCCACCCGACTGGATCGCGATTGTCGGCCGCTTCTTCTTCGACGCGGGGACGATCGTGCTGCTGGGCGCGGCTGCCGCTGGGCTGCTGGTGTTCCGCCCGGCGGGGACCTTCTCGCCGTCCCGGTGGCTGCTCGGCGGCGCGCTCGCCGCCGCCGTCGCCGGGCTGGTCGTCCAGGTCGCGGCCGAGCGGTCGAGGGTTGGCGTGTCGTTCGGCAAGCTGCTCTCCTCGCCGACTGGCCGCGCGCTGCTCGGCCAGGCCGCCGCGCTGGTGGTGGTGGTCGCGGCGGTGGCGCTGCTGCTCCGCTTCAGGGACCGCGTCGGGCGCGGGCGCACCGCCTCGCTCGCCCTGCTGGGGGGTGGCGCCGCGGCGGCCATGCTGCTGCACGCCGACGGCGGCCACGCCTCCAGCAAACCGCTCGACCTGCTGGTCCAGTGGGCCCACCTGCTCGCGGTCGGGGTCTGGATCGGCGGTCTCGCCTGGCTGCTGCTCGGCCTGCGCGGCGCCCCCGCGCCCGCGAGTGCCGCTGCCCGTTTCTCCCGGCTCGCAACGGCCGCGATCCTGGTGGTCGCGGCGACCGGCCTGACCCGTGCGGTCGCCGAGACCGGCAGCTGGTCCGGCCTGTTCCACACCAGCTTCGGCCACACCCTGCTGCTCAAGGTGGGCCTGTTCGCGGTGGTGGGCGCCCTCGGCGCCGCCAACCGGTTCATCCTGGTGCCACGCCTGACCAGGGCCGCCAACCCAGCAGCCGCCAGCCGTGTCGGCGTCCCGGTGGGGAACCCGGCGGCGGGCGGTCCCGGTCGCACCCTCCCGGCGAATCCGGCTGGCACCGCTCCCGGCGACGCCGCCGGCGGTCCGGGCGCCCCGGCCAGCTCGGCCAGCTCGGGTGGCGGCCGCGCGGCCGGGGTCCTGCGCCGGACGGTCGCCGGGGAGCTGACGGTCGCGGTCCCGCTGCTGCTGGTGGCCGCGCTGCTCAGCGAGCTGCCACCCGCGTCCTACGTGACCGCCACCAAGGCGCGGGCTCCCGCACAGGTCAGCGTCACCGGCAACGACTACGCCACCAGCGTGCGCCTCACCCTGACCGCGACCCCCGGCGCCGCCGGGATCAATGTCTTCCAGGCTCGCGTGGTCGACTACGACAGCCGCAAGCCGGTCACGGCCGCGCGGGTCTCGCTGCGCTTCACCCTGCCGTCCCGGCCCGACGTGGGCGAGGCGACCCTGGACCTGAAGCAGCAGGCGGGCGCCGCCGGCGCCTGGGGCGGGCAGGGCGGCCAGCTCTCCATCGCCGGGTCCTGGAGCGTCACCGCGCTGGTCCAGCTCGGCGGCCAGGCCCTCACCGTGTCGCTCACCGTCCCCGTCCGGCAGGCGCCCGCGCCGCCGGGGCAGCAGGGCGTCCAGGTGCTGCGGCAACCCGGGCAGCCCACCATCTACCAGGTCCCGCAACCCGGCGGCGCCTCGATCCAGGCCTACCTCGACCCCGGCAAGGCGGGCCCCGACAACGACCTGCACATGACCTGGTTCACGGCGTCGGGCAGCGAGCTGCCGGTCGCCGGCGCCACCGTCACCGCGACCAGCCCGGCGGGCGTCCCCCAGACGCTCAGGCTGATCCGCTTCGGCGCCGGGCACCTCGCCGCCACCGGCCTGAAATTGACCCCCGGCGCCTGGCGTTTCCAGATCAACGCGACCGCCAAGGCAGGCGGCGCCCTCCCTTCCAGCTTCCAGGAAGTGATCCAGTGACCAAGCAAGGAAACGGGGAGCGCACCCGAGCCCGGCGCCTCCTGCTCACCACCGCCCTCGCCGTCGCCGTCGCGCTGGTCGCGGCCGGCTGCGGGGGCAGGTCCGGGTCCGGCTCCGGCGGCGGTCAGACCACGACCACCCCCACGCTCGGCCCGAGGCCGTCGACCAGCGCCAAGCTGAGCATCCTGTCGCCCCGCGACGGCCAGGTGGTCCACGGCACCACTGTCGACCTGAAGCTGCGGCTCCAGGGGGCCAAGATCGTCGCCGTGGTCAGCAAGGACCTGCGCCCCGACCGGGGACACGTCCACGTCCGCCTCGACGGCCAGCTGGTCTCGATGACCTTCGGCCTGGAGCAGAAGATCCCCAGCCTCAAACCCGGTACCCACGTCCTGCAGGTCGAGTTCGTCGCCACCGACCACCTGCCCTTCGACCCGAGGGTGCTCGCCCAGACGGCGTTCCAGGTGCGGTCGTGACGCCTGTCGTGTTCGCCGCTGGAGTGGCGTTCCTGCTGGCACGGCCGTCGCTTGAGGCGCTCCCGCGCGGGGGGGTGGCGCTGCTGGCGGCGGGGTACCTCAGCCTGGACGTGATGGCGTTGCCCGTCCGGTTGCCTGAGCCGCGGGGGGAGAAGGCCCGGCCCGGCACCCTCCCGGTGCTTCCGGTGCTCGCCGCCGGGATCGCGGCGGTCGGGCTGGCGGCGCTGCTGGCGGGCCCGGCGCCGGCGCTGCCGGGTGGTGCGGCACCGGCGGCGCTGGCGCTCGACCTGGTCGCCGCGGTCGCCGAGGAGGCGCTGTTCCGGCGGGTGCTGTTCGGCTGGCTGGCGCGCTGGAGCGTGCCGCTGGCGGTGGTCGGGTCGGCGGCCGCGTTCGCGTTGGTGCACGTTCCGCTCTACGGTAGTGCGGCCCTGCCGGTCGATTTCGGTGCGGGGTTGCTGTTCTCCTGGCAGCGCGCGGCCACCGGGCGGTGGACCGTGCCCGCGGCGACCCATGCCGCGGCGAATCTCCTGGCGGTGATCATCCGGTGAATGCTCCCCTGAACCTCTCCCGTGGCGGCGCGTCGCTGCTGGCGGCGGCGCTGGCCGTGACGCTGGCGGCCGCGGCCTGCTCCGGCTCCGGCGCGAGGAACGGAGCGGGCCCGCCGGTCCGGGTCGGGCTGATGTACCCGATGAGCGGCTCGCAGGGCCCCGGTGGCCTGGAGGAGGAGCGCGGGGCGCAGCTCGCCGCCAAGCTCGCCAACAACACCCGCGGGGTGGCCGGCCGGCCGATCGAGCTGGTCCCCCTCGACGTGCCCGAGGCCGGCGCCGTCCCCGCCGCGATCCAGTCGTTCGCCAGCAAGGGGATCCGGCTGGTGGCCGGCAGCTACGGCAGCACCATCTCGGCCCCGGCCGCCGCCGCGGCCAGCGCCCGGGGGATGCTGTTCTGGGAGACCGGCGCGGTCGGCGAGCTGTTCCTGCCCACCGACGAGCAGGGCGACCTGGTGTTCCAGGTGGCGCCCTCCGGGGCGGTGCTGGGCCGCTCCGCCATCCAGTTCGTGGCCGAGCACATCGCGCCGAGCCTGCACCGCGACCCGTCCA
>DASWDC010000069.1:0-2636 GCA_036395655.1 Actinomycetota bacterium
GTCGGTCGGGCTCGTGGCCGGGCCGAGGGTCGCCTCCGAGGCGGCCGCGGTCGCGCCCCAGGTGGCCGCCGACGACCCGGGCGCCGCCGGCTTCGGCGGGGGGGCCGGGGCACCGGCCTGGTCCACCCGCCTGGAGCTGCGCACCGAGCCGGACCCGGACCTGGAGCGCTTCGACGACTACCTGGTCGCGGCCGAGGCGCTGGCCGAGGCGTACGGCGGCGAGGTGGTCGACCGGGCGACCTACCCGCTCTAGCATCGGACCCGGCCGGGCGGGACCAGCGGCGCGGGGGACGTGGAGCCCCCCCGACTGCCGCCGGCCCCTCGTCACGGCCCGGGCGCACGCCGACCGTGCGAGGCGAGGCACCTCACACCCCTGCCGAGGTCCCTCGCCCCAGGAGGCGTCCCGTGGCATCCACCACCTGGCCCGAGCCCGTCCGCCGGGTCGTGGCCGAGGCGGAGGCGGGCGCGACCATGCTGATCGGGCTGCACTCGGCCCGGCCGTTCGAGCGCTGGCCGCTCGGGCGGGTGACCCTGCTCGGGGACGCCGCCCACAGCTTGTCGCCGGCACGCGGCCGTGGACGCCACCCTGCGCCAGCCGTTCGGGCCGGCGCGGCGCCCGGCGGGCTGAGCCCCCCCGCCGAGGCCACCGGCCCGCCCCGCCTGGTCGCCGGCGCCGAGCTGCCGCAAGCCGTGGGCCAAGGTCTCGACGCGGCAACGCTTCCCCCGAGTCGCTAAGTGGTCCGTCATAGAAGTTCGTGCGTGGTGTCATGCTGCGGTTCCAAGGTGCTCGGGTTCGTCCAGCCGCTGGAGGAGCCGATGGAGGTCGGCGCGGGTGAAGCGCCAATCGAACGGGTCGGCGGTCTGCTGGTAGCGGCGCTGGAAGGCGAGCAGGCGAGCTTCGACCTCGGCGAGGTCGGTGAAGTCGTTGGGGGTCAGCACCTTCCGCTGGATCACCGAGAAGACGAGCTCGATCTGGTTCAGCCAGGAGGCGTGGATTGGCAGGTGGACCAGGCACAGGTTGCGCCATTCGCCCTCGAGGCGCTTGACCGATGCTCGCCCCCGGTGGGAGCTACCGTTGTCGACCACCCAGAACACCCGCTTGGCCGAGGCGTAGGGCTGGCTGGTCATGACCTGGGCGACCAGCCGGCCGAACGGGGCGATGCCGGTCGTCTGCTCGCAGCGGCCGAACAGCGTGGCCTGGTGGACGTCCCAGGCCGCCAAGTAGGCCAGCGCACCGCCGCGCTCGTACTCGTGCTCGACCCGCATCATGCGGGCCCGGCCCGGCGGCAGCGTGGGGTGGCAGCGGCAGCGCGCCTGAATACTCGTCTTCTCGTCGGCGCTGACGACATACTCGTCGTCGCCGAGCGTCTGGCCGGCGAACAGCCGCTGGTAGAGGTCCAGGACGAGGCCTGCCTTGGCGGTGAAGTCGGGGTCGCGGGGAAAGATCCACGAGCGGTGCTGCCACGGCTTGATCGGGTCCTCGTCCAGCCAGCGCCACAGCGTCGTGGTGGAGACGTCGTCGACTAGGCCGGTGGCCAGGACCTCAGTCCGTAGCTCGGCGAGGCTCCAGCGGCCAAGCGGTACCCCGCGGGTGGCGGGCAGCTCACAGGCGATCGCCTTACAGGCGGCCACCACCGCCGCAGGGAACCGGCGTGGGCGGCCAGGCCGCTTGCGGTCACGAAGGCCGTCAACGCCCTCGGCGAAGAAGCGTTTGCGCCACTTGCCGACCGTGTTGGGCGCCAGCCCGAGCTTGCGGGCGATCCCTCGATTGGCCCATCCCGCCGACGCCAGCAGCACGATCCTGGCCCTGGTCACCTGGCGGTGCTCGGCCGTGCCCTGGCGCGTCAGGGCCTTCAACCACCGGCGCTGCGACGCCCCCAGCGTGATCTGGTATGGGCTGCGCCTGCCACCTTGTGCCACCATCCCTCCAGTCCCCAAGCCGGCCCCGCCGGCCGGCCTGGCGGAGGATACGGGGATGCGACCAGGCGCCATCAGCGAAGATGGGTCGATGTCCAAGCCCATCCCCGAGCCGACCAAGACCTCACTCGGCCAGCGGCTCCGCGCCCAGGCTCGCGAGCGCTGGCCCGCGCTTGCCGGCGTCCAGGTGCGCTTCCGGGGCCGCTTCGCCTACGTCGACGGCGAGCTCAGCGGCGGGGAGGGGCTGCCGCTGTGCCGGCTGCGCTACAGCGGCTCAGCGAGCCTGTGGGGGTTCGCCATCTACCTGGCCAGCCGGGACGGCTACGAGGATTCGGTGCTGCCCAGCGGCCTGCCGGTCGGCACGCCCGAGGAAGCCCTGGACTGCGCCTGCGGGCTCTACCTTGCCGACCCCTCCGTCTGGCAGAACCAGCTCCCACCCGCTGATCCCTGACCACGCACGAACTTCCCTACGGCAGCACTTAGTCACCTGAGGTAGATCATCGCGATTCTCCATCCGCTGGCGGCGATCAGGCGGAGGGCAATTGGAAAGTTCTATGGCTACACCATCACGCCCGGGCACCGCGGGCGATGATCAGACGCGCGAGGCGTCCGCGAACAACTCCGCGGCAGGCCGAGCGCCTGGACCGCAGTCGGTTTCTGGATCTCGGTCAAGATCGCGTCCAGGGTCAACCCACCAGAGCGGCGCTCGGGTCACGCCA
>DASWDC010000070.1:0-2245 GCA_036395655.1 Actinomycetota bacterium
TCGCCGAGCGCCTCACCGGGGAGGTCGGCCAGGCCGACCTGTATGCGGTCACCCCGCCGGACTTCACCCGCCGCCTCGGCTTGCGGGACGCCTGGCTGGAGCACGCGACCCGTTCGGTGCGCCGCAAGCTGGCGGAGCGGCTGGCGTTCCAGGCGCACCTGGAGTTCGGCCTGCGCAGCCGCCTCGGCCGCACCCTGGAGCTGACCGGCGCGCTGGTCGCCGAGGTGGACGCCGACCTCCTCCACCTCGCCGCGCTGATCAGGGAACTGCACGCCCACCTGCCCGAGGCCACCCTGGCACGCCCCGACCCCCGCGCCTACCTGGTCTGGCTGCTCGGCCTGCTCGACCGGCTCCGCACCCGGGGCGGTATCCTGCACCCCTGGCTCGACCGGTACATCCAGCTCGACGGCAACCGCTGGCCGATCTGGGGCGGCCGGAAGCCTGGCATGCCGGCCTTCCCCAGGGGCGTGGGCGCGCCCGCGTTCTACACCACCGCGCCCTCTTCCGAGCCGTTCGACTCGCTGGCGCCCCACGGCGAGCAGGCGACCTGGCTGACCGACTGGACCGTCCGCTGCCTCCAGATCCCCGCCCGCGAGGCCAAGGCGCTGCTGCTGCAGACCGCCACTGCCCTCGGCGGCGACGGCCTCGGCGTGCTGGCCCGCCGCTCGACCCGCTCCGGCGCGACCGTGTACGGCCTGCCGCCCGAACGGATCGCCGTGCAGCGGGTCGCCGACGAGGACCTGGCCAGCGGCCGGACCCGCCTCGCCTGCGGCGTCTGCCGCCACGTCCAGCCCTCCGCCCCGGAACGCTACGAGCTGCGCCAGGGAAGCCCCTGCCCTCGCTTCCGCTGCCCCGGACGGCTGGAGCCGGCGCCCGGCGACGCCGGCAACTTCTACCGCAAGCTCTACCGCAGCGGGCGCATCCGCCGGATCGTCGCCCAAGAGCACACCAGCATCCTCGACCGCGATGAGCGGGAGCGGATCGAGCGCCGCTTCAAGGCCGGCGACTCCCCCGTCGACCCCAACATCCTCGCCTGCACCCCGACGCTGGAGCTAGGCATCGACATCGGCGACCTGTCGGCCGTCACGCTCGCCTCGGTGCCGAGGCGCCCGGCGAACTACCTGCAGCGGGTTGGGCGCGCCGGGCGCCGCAGCGGCAACGCCTTCATCCTGGCGGCGGTCCCCAGTACCGCCCGCGACCTGTACTGGTTCGCCGAGCCGCGCCACCTGATCGCCGGGGACGTCACCCCGCCGTCGTGCTACCTGGACGCCACCGAGCTGCTGTGCCGCCAGTTCCTCGCCTGGTGCATCGACCGGGCGGCGGCCGGCGAGTTGGCCGTGGGCAGCCGCATGCCTCACCTCACCGGGCAGCTGGTGCGGGGCGGCCTGGAGCCGGAGGGGTGGATGCGCCGCCTGCTCGACGCGGTCCACGCCGGCCACCAAGGGCTCGCCGGCGACTTCCTGGCGCTGTTCGGCGACCACCTCCTGGAAGCGTCCAGGGAACAGGTCCGCGCCTTCGCCGCAGCGGGGGTGGAGGTCGCGGTCTCGCAGGCGTTCGCCGACTGGAACCGCCGCGAGCGCGAGCTGCAGGACCGCCTGATCCGTGTCCAGGAGGCGATCATCGAGCTGGAGGCGCGTCGCGACAGCCTGGAGGACGAGGAGCGCGCCGACCTGCGCCGGCTGATCGGCGAGAAGGGCGCCCTCGGCAGGCTCCACAAGACGATGAGCAGCGAGTACGCGCTCAGCGGGCTGGAGGAGCTGGGGCTGCTGCCGAACTACAACCTGCTCGATGACGCCACCGTGCTCGACGTGGCGCTGTGGTGGACGAGCGAGGACGAAGGCGACGGCGAGAAGCACCGGATCGCCCAGTACTCCTACACGCGCGGCAGCATGACGGCGCTGTCGGAGCTGGCGCCCGGCGCCGTGTTCTACGTGGCCGGGCAGCGGATCCGCGTCGACGCCGTCGACGTCGGGCCGCTGGACCAGCCGCTGTGGCGGCCGTGGCGGCTGTGCCCGGAGTGCGGCTGGGGCACCGACGAGGCCGAGTGCCCGCCCTCCTCCTGCCCTCGCTGCGCGTCGGTCCACGTCGCCGACACCGGAGCGGTCCATAACCTGCTGCCCCTGGAGCGGGTGTCGGCGGTGCAGAGCCGCGACGACGCGCTGATCGACGACGACCAGGAGGACCGCCAGCGGGTCGGCTTCACCCTCCTCACCCAGGTCGACGCCGACCCGGCCGAGGTCGTCAG
>DASWDC010000071.1:0-6252 GCA_036395655.1 Actinomycetota bacterium
GCCTGCTGCAGGCGGCGCAGGCCCTTGGCGCCCTCGCGGAAGGCGCGGTAGGTGGGGCGGGGCGCGTCGAACAGGTCGCCGAGCACCAGCACCGCGTCCGGGTTCAGGTCCAGGGCGGCGTCCACGGCGCGCTGGAAGGCGGCGGCGAAGTCGGCTTCGCGCTGGTTGAGGCCCTGCTCGTTGACGGCTTGGTAGTGGGAGCGGCCGAGGTGGGCGTCGGAGATCGCGACCAGGCGGGCCATCAGTCGTAGAACCCCCGCAGGGCGCCGTCGGGGCGGGCCTTGGCGGGCTCCGGGCCGGCAACGGTGGTGATCCACTCCTCGTAGAGGTGCACCCGGGTCGGCAGCGCGAACGGCGCCTCGGGGTTGGTGACCAGCGCCTCGCCGGGCATCAGCGTCTGGATCTCCGGGCCGAGGTCGGACAGGTCCTGCTTGGAGGACGACCGCAGGATCTGCCGGTCGCGCTCGTCGGCCAGGCCCAGCACGAAGTAGGTGTTGAACTGGCTGAGCAGCTCCGCGTCGATCAGCTTGGGCTGCTGGGTGACGGCGCACAGGCCGACGTTGAACTTGCGGCCCTCCCGCGCCAGGCGGGGGAAGACGTTGAACTCGGCGTCGTCGAGGCGGGTCAGGACCCGCTGGGCCTCCTCCAGCGCGACCAGCGTGCGCGGCAGGCGGCCGAAGTGCTCCCGGTCGGTGCGGTAGGCGGTGGCGCGTTCTTCGAGGAGGCTGCGGGTGAGCAGGGAGGCGACCAGGGTCTCCTCGACCGCCTCCAGCCCGGAGGTGTCGACCAGCACGACCTTGCCGTCGGCGAGGTCGTCGAGGACCTTGCCGGTGAGCGACTGGCTCGGGTCGCTGGTCATCAGCGGCAGCTGCACGATCCGCCGGGCGCGGCGGCACAGCACCTGGATGGTGGCCAGGGCGTGGCGGCCGAGCTCGGCGTCTTTCAGGTCCTCGGGTTCCTCTTCGGCGAGGCGTTGCAGCCAGATGCCCTTGTCGCCGAGGAGCGCGCGGGCGCTCTCCAGCGCCTCGGACTGGGGGCCGCTGAACTTCCAGGCGGTGCGGAGGTCGTCGACGGACAGCTCCGCCAGCGACAGGCGCAGCAGGCTCGCCTCGCCGGCTTTGGGGTTCGGCGAGTAGACCCGCAGGCGCTGCTGCGCCCAGGGGTGGTGGGCGAGGCCGCGGCGGCCCGGTCCCCCGCCGCTGAGGTACTCGCCGTGGGGGTCGAACAGCAGCAGGGCGTAGCGGCCGGCGGCGGCGAGGATCTGGCCGGAGAGGACCTTCATGAGGTTCGACTTGCCCATGCCGGTGGTGGCGAAGACGCCGACGTGGCTCGGGAGGGTCTCCCCGCGGATCCCGACCGGGAGGTCGACGGTGTCCTCGCCGGAGCGGAGCCTGCCGATCTCGATGTCGCCCATGCGCTCGCTGAGGAAGGCGAGGTCGGCGTCGGACGGCTCGGTGACCATGCCGAACTGGCCGGGGAGGCTCTTCGGCTTGTGGAAGTGCCCCTCGGGGCCGACGTAGCCGAGGCTTGAGACCTTGGCGACCTTGTAGAGGCGGCGTTCCAGGTCGCGGGCGGCGGTGGACTCGCCGGCGTCGTCCATGGCCATGAGCCCGCCGGCGGTGCGTTCGGCCCAGCTCTCGTCGGAGGACTCGCTGCCGTAGGCGACGTCGGTGACACGGAACAGGTAGCGCCGGCCCTTGTCGCTGTCGTCGCCGACCAGCAGTTCGCCGAGGAACAGGTCCTCGCCGTAGAAGGCGCGGAAGCGGACGTCGAGCACGGAACGGCCGAAGATCCGTCCTTTGTAGGGATGGTCTGCCATGGATGGTCCTCTGTTCCTGTGGGTCTGGGCGGTCAGGCGTTGAGGGTCAGGTGGTAGTCGCGCATCACCAGGTCGACGTCGTCTTCGGAGAGGCCCTGGCGCAGGCACGCCTCGCGGAGGTCGCGGCGCAGGTCGGCGAGCAGGTGGCCGGGGAGGGCGACGACCTGGTGGACGCGCGCCAGCGGGTAGGGGTAGCCGAGGAAGGCCGGGTCGTCGGAAAGCCCGGCGAGCAGCGCGAACAGCTCCTCGGAGGAGCGCCGCCCGCGGACCGCGTCGACCCGGAAGGCGTAGGGGCCGCGCCGGGCGAGGCGGGCGACGTAGACCTCGGAGCGCCAGCCGTGCCCGCCGATGTCCTCGGCTGGAGGGTCGGCGGCGTCGGGTGCTTCGGGGTCGCCGGTGACCTGGAGGAACCAGCGGGCGTCGGGGCCGACCTCGCATTCGGCGCGGCGGCGGACCCGTAACACCAGCGGGGCGTAGCGGCCCCAGCGGAGCTTGGAGGCTTTGGTCACGCCGACCAGGTCCACCTCGCGTTCCAGGGCGAGCTGGTGGACGGGGGTGACCAGGGAGGGCGGCAGGAACGCGCCCGGGTGCAGGCTCCCGTCGACCAGCACGAGGTCGCCGGGAGCGGCCTGCTCCAAGGCGGCGGTGACGCGGTGCCACTCGGCCAGCTCGCGGAGTACGTCCACGACCCCGCCGAGGTCGGACAGCTCCCGGTCGCGGACCACCCCGTTGCGGCGCAGCGCGTCGGCGTAGACCGCCTTGGCGTCCGACTGGGTGAGGGCAAGGAAGTTGAGCTGGTCGCAGTCCTCGTTGAAGGTGCACCGGTCCCGGTGCCAGATGGTCCCGGCGCGGTAGGCGATCACCCAGAAGCTGCGCCCGTTGACCAGGCAGGCCGACCCGCCGTCGATGGCGGCGACGGTGACCCCGACGCCGGGGTCGCTGCCCATTTCGATGATCTCGGCGTCGGGGCGCAGCTCGATCTGGTCCCCTTCGGGCGCGAGGCGCTCGTCGGTGGGGTTGTCGACCCGGGTGCCGTCGTCGGCGAGCAGACGGCTGAGGTAGCCGGCCGCGTCCCGCACCCGCTCGGCGTAGTCGTGGACGAGCAGTTGGACCTCCCTGTGCACCAAGCGGACCGAACAGACGTTCCCGAGCGTAACCCTCACTCGGGCCCAGGGGAAGCACCGGCGGAGTCTACCAACCGCCCGCGACGAAACCGCGCCCCGAATGCCGCTTCAGGCCGCCGAATTCACCGCAACCAGGTAGCGCTCGTGGAATTCACGGGTTTCCGTGGCGTCCGGGTACCTGGCGGTGAGCAGGCGGTCCAGGGTGTCCATGCGGGAGCGGAGCGAGTCGGCCTGCCGTGGTGAGTCCAGAGCGACAATGCCAGCGCCGTAGGCCTCGTCGAGGCGGCCTTGCATCGCGAGAGCGATGCCGAGATCAACTTGTCCCAAGAGGTAGAGGAGCGCAATGGCGTTGAATGACAACATCGTTCCTGGGCCGACAGCGAATGCGTTGTCGACCGGCAGGTCGGAAAGCTCGCGGACAGCTCCCCACCGCCAACATCGCCACCCCGACTGGTGAGCGCTTCGACAGCGTCCAGCTCCGCCACGCCACCGATCCCGAGGCGATCCTCAGCTGGCTCGCCGATACCGCCGAGGTCCTCGCCGGCCCGGTGATCCGCTCGGCCACGACCTCCCTCGGCTTTCTGGTGAAGCCGACCCAGGCCGGCGACTCCCCCGCCCCACCGGTCCCGTGGCTCACCTACCACGGGCCTGGCAGCCTGGTCCTGCTGCCGCCTGGCTGGGCGGTGGACTGTACCGAGCTGTCCTGGGTCCGCCCTCTCGACCTGGAGGTCGGTGCGGCGCTGCCGCCTGGCGGCCCGCTGCTTGACGCGCTCGGGCGCCTCCCGGCGGAGGTCAGGGTTCGCTCGCCGAAGCTGTGAGCTGCGCCGCGTTGACGGTGCGGTTGTTGATCCTCGGGAGGGCGAGCAGCGCCGTCGCGAGCAGGACCGCGGCGCCGCCCAGGAACGGTGCGCGCAGGCTGATGGTACGGCCGAGCACGCCGCCGAGGATGCTGCCGAAGGGGATGGTCCCGAAGACGATCAGCCGGTTGGTGGCGACGACTCGCCCGGTGAGGCGGTCAGGCACGATCGCCTGGCGCAGCGTGATCGCGACGATGTTGAAGATGGTGAACACCGCGCCCTCCACCGCCAGCAGCGCGCCGGCCACGAGCGGGTCGGAGGTGGCGCCGACGCCGGCCAGGGCCAGCGCTCCCACCAGCAGCGCCGACACGAACACCGCGCCGGGGCCGATCAGGCGGCTGACGCGGGTCGCGACCACGCTGCCGAGGATGCCGCCGACCGCGAAGCCGGCCAGCAGCAGGCCGAAGCCGACGCTGTGCAGTTTGAGGTCCTCCAGGGCGAACAGGACGAGGATCGCGTCGCTGGCCGAGACCGACAGGTTGGTGACACTGACCACCACCGCCATGGTGCGGAACAGCGGGTGGCCGATCAGCCAGCGCAGCCCCTCGGCGATCTCGGCCCGCAGGCGGCGCCGGGGACGCGGCGCGCCCGGGGCGTCGCCGGCCGCGACGGCGAACCGGCCAGGGATCGTGATGAGCAGCAGCGAGCTGACCGCGAACGAGACCGCGTCGACCGCGAACGGGACCGCGGTGGCCAGGGAGAAGAGCAGCCCGCCGAGCGGTCTGCCGGCCAGTTGCTCGCCCACCTGCTGGGTGCCGAGCAGCTGGCTGTTGGCGCGCTCCAGCCGCCGGGGGTCCCGGGCCAGCATGGTGGGCAGGATCGCCTGGGCGGCGCTGTCGAACAGGACCTGCCCGGCGCCGAGCAGCAACCCGGCGGCGGCGAGCAGCCAGATGCTCGCCCAGCCGGCGAGCACCACCACCGCGAGGGCGCCGACGACCAGGAAGCGGCCGGTGTCGACCCGCCACATCACCCCGCGGCGGTCCCAGCGGTCCACCAGCGCCCCGGCGGGCAGGCCGAGCAGGACCCAGGGGAGCCAGCTGGCCGCGCCGACAATCGAGACCCGCAGGGGGTCGCGGGTGAGGCTGGCCGCCAGCAGCGGCAGGCCGGTGAGGTAGACGCCGTCGCCGAGGGTGGAGATCGCCGCGGCGGTCCACAGCGTGTGGTAGGCGGCGCCGAGGTTGGTCGCACCAGCGCGGCGGAGCATGCCTCATGGTAGGTCGCGGCCCCGGACTTGTAACACGCCTTCCGCTGCGAGCGATAGTGATGCAGGAGGCGTCGCAGCCGGAGTCGGGGAGGGGCGGATGTTGCGGACCAGGGCGTGCGAGGTGCTGGGCATCGAGGTCCCGATCGTGCAGGGCCCGCTCGGCGGGCCGTGGGAGCAGGGGATGGAGCTCCCGGCGGCGGTGTGCGAGGCGGGCGGGCTCGGGGGCGTCCCGGCCTCGCTGCGGGACGCGGCGCAGCTCCGCCGGGACATGGTGCGGCTGCGGGAGCTGACCGGGCGCCCGTTCGCGGTCAACCACACCCGCCGGCCGTTCAGCGAGGAGGTCTTCGCCGCCAGCCTTGAGGATCCGCCGGCGGTGATCTCCCTGGCGCTCGGGGCGCCGGGGGATCTGGCCCGCCGGGCGCATGACGCGGGGGCGGTGTTCCTGCAGCAGGTCACCACCGTCGAGCAGGCCAGGCAGGCGGCGGAGGCGGGGGTTGACGTGATCAGCGCGCAGGGCACGGAATCGGGCGGCTTCAGCGGCGACGTGAGCGCCCTCGCGCTGATCCCGCAGGTGGTCGACGCGGTGGCGCCGATCCCGGTGCTCGCCTCGGGCGGCATCTCCGACGGGCGCGGCCTGGTCGCCGCCCTCGCCCTCGGAGCGCAGGGGATCAACATCGGCACCCGCTTCCTGGCATCCGAGGAATGCGCCGTCCCCGACGCCTGGAAGCACGCGATCCTCACGGCGTCGTCTCAGGACGCGGTCAAGATCGCCTTCGCCACCGCGATCCTGCCCTCCCCTACCAGGGGCGGCTACCCGACCGTGCCCCGCGCGCTCGCGACCCCGTTTGTGTCCGAGTGGAACGCGCACCCCGCCCACGCCGCCGTCCTCGCCGACCAGCTCCGCGAGCAGGTCGCCGCGGCAACGCGCGAGGGCCGCGCCCACGAGCTGGTCCCCTTCACCGGCCAGAGCGCCGGGATGATCACCTCGGTCCTGCCAGCCGCCGAGATCATCCGCACGATCTTGGCCCAGGCGGCGGTGACCCTGGGCACGCTGGCGGAGCTCGCCGCACGCTGAGAACTGGTCGACGCGGTGGCCGGCGCCGAGTGACGCCGGCCACCGCCTCCACGGGTGATCACGCTTCCTGGAGGAGGCCGATGGGGTTGCCGTCGGGGTCCTTGACCGAGGCGATCAGCTTGCCGCCGCCGACGTCGCTGATCGGCTGCTGGGCTTCCGCGCCGGCGGTGAGG